>CAZOSQ010000142.1:0-8010 GCA_964582245.1 uncultured Bacteroidales bacterium
CATTATTAATTATAAAAGGGCTTGGTTAATTATATTTTATCTTCAAAAAAAACTTTAACTTTTCCTGGCTATTTGCTCTTATTTCCCCTATAGAGTGGTTTATTTAAGTTTTTAATTGATATTATTTTTAGGGCGGTTCTTGTTAAACTTAGTTTAAAACATTAACATTTTAATGATAAACCAATGTAACAGTACCCGGTATTTTTTTTGTTTCTCCATTGAAGGAGGTGATTTTTATCTCGTAAACATAAACTCCTTCGGGGGCTTCTTTTCCTGATAATGTTTTACCTTCCCATCCTTCCAGGGGATTGTTTGTTTCAAACATTTTCCTGCCCCACCTGTCATATACCACGAAAAAGTATTTTTCAGGTTGAAAGGTAAGAAATGGTTTAAAGATCTTGTTTAATTCCGACACATTACTCCTGGGATTTAATGCGTTGGCCATCTTAATTATACCTGTCTCGAGCGAAACACAAGTAGAATTTGAAATGCTGGTAAATGTTTTTTCCAGGTTGGTATCAAAATAACTTGTTTCAATATAATAGCAGAACTGCCCATCATGATTTTTCCATTTTAAATCATCAATATTATCATCATATTCATTTCCCGGGTAAATGATAGAAGTGGAAAAGCCGGGTTTTTCCCTGTAAACCGTGTAAAAATCACCAGCTTTGGCGGGAAGAAAAGGAGTCCAGTTTAAATTTATTCCAAGGTTATCTTCGTTTGCAGATAGAAGCACGTTATTAATTGGTGGCGATTCTAGGAAAACAGAGTTACAATAATTAATGGCTTGCAATTTATAATAATAAACATTTTCATTTCCATTAACATCTATATCTGGGTAGGTAATGGTTTTTTCGTTCGTGATAAATTCTTGTATGGTATCATAGTTCCCGTTGGCATCATTGGACCTGGTTAAAATATATTTATTAGTCTCGCCGGATGGATCAATAGCGAATGATACATCTAGAAAACCACTTTCCTTTACACTTGTTTTAGTGGGTGCGAGATAATTTGGTTTCGAGGACATTTTCGAGAAAATACTGGATTTATTCGAAAAAATTTCGAGAGTATCATTTTTCTTTTTCGCTTGAATAAAATAAGTGTATTGTATCCCAGCCAAAAGACCACCATCAGTATATTTGTATGTATTCCCATCGACCTCACCTATTGGGGAAGCTGGAGCATTGCCTGTTTTACGAAAAATGGTGAAACTTCCTGTTTCTCCAGCCCAAAGCGATAACTTTGTTGACCACTGGATCGTGCTTTTTGCTTGGCAAGAATCAAAAGATACTTTTAGTAATAAAGTAGACAATGAAATGGAATATTGTTTTGAAGAAATTCTACTTCCATCCGGGTCTTCAATTACATGCACGAGATAGGCTTCGCTTCCTTTTGTAGGATGTGCATCTTTATCAATGTAATAATTATTAAGGGGTTTTTGATAAACGGAATCATAAAGAACGGGATCGCCAGCCCCATTGTATTTGAAAATATGATAAATAATATCGGTTTCAGTATTATGTTTCCATTGAAGGACTGCATTTCCGGTGGCAGTATCCACGTTTACAGCAAGAAATTCTGGTCTTGCTGGAACATTTATGTCAACCGGGGAAATTGCCCTGGAAATGGTGACCCAAGAGCAAGCAATTAAAATGAATAGTGTTATAATTCCTTTATTCACGATTCTTTGGTTCTTTTTGCTTTTTATCAAAGAAAGTTACAAAAAATAAAACTTTTTGCAAATTCCTGGTTTGTAAAATAGATTAAACTTTTCATTTACTGGTAATTTAGTGAAATATGGCTTGTGGATTTGAAAATGATAGTTTTGAAAAATATTAAGACCAGCATGAGCATAGATGAATTGCTACATAGGACTAATGAAGCTATGTTGGGAACATATGGCAATGCTTCTTGGCAATTCAGCATATTATTTTTTGTTTTCAATGAAAGTTGATATCCATTTTCAGGAATACTTGAGTACCCCTGTATATACCCGTGTAGGCCAATTAAAATAAATATCACTTTTATAATACCGGAAACCTGGTGAAAAAAAAAGAACAGATCATTATTTTTTTCATTTAACAGGTTTAACAAGCCTGTTTGTTTTTGATATAACTTGATATATAGTATATTTGTTGCTCTATGGAAAAAAAATATATGCTTGCCAAGTTGCTGGTATTAAGGACTAAATATATTTCAGATAGGAATTTTATTCTTATTTTAAGTGTTTTTGTTGGTTTGGCAACAGGTTTAGCTGCCCTTGTAATAAAAACATGCGTCCATTTTATCCAGAATCTATTGTCAGGTCTTTTTACCCAAAGCCAGTTTAATTTCTTGTATTTTTTATTCCCGGCTGTTGGCATTGGGATCGTAATCTTTTTTGTCAAGTATATTAACAAAAATCCTATAGGACATGGTATTCCAAGTGTTCTTTATGCCATATCCAAGAAAAAGGCAAGGATTAGCCCCCATAATTTATATTCTTCCGTAGTGGCAAGTTCGCTAACAGTGGGTTTTGGTGGATCTGTCGGCTTGGAAGGGCCAACTGTTGCAACTGGTGCGGCCATTGGATCCAACATTGGTAAATTTTTCAAATTAGAATACAAGCAAATTGTCTTGTTGCTGGGATGCGCATGTGCAGGAGCCATGGCATCTATTTTTAAAGCGCCCGTGGCAGGGATTGTTTTTGCCTTGGAAGTTATTATGCTTGACCTAACCATGTCTTCCTTGGTCCCGTTGCTTGTTTCATCAGTTACGGCAGTATTGGTTTCATACGAATTTACAGGGCAAAATTTCCTGTATACTTTTAAAATTGAACAGCCTTTTATTCTTCATGATTTACCTTTTTATATTATCCTGGGGGTTTTTGCCGGGTTTATGTCTGTTTATTTTGCCAGGATGTACATGTTTATAGCTGAAAAATTTGAAAAAATAAAAAATGAATATTTGAGGTGGATGATTGGAGGGGCTATACTTGGTGTACTTATTTTCTTTCTTCCGCCCTTGTATGGGGAAGGATACCAAGTGATCAATCAAAGTTTAACCGGGGATTTTTCTTTTCTTTTTACGAATACCATTTTTGAATCATTGGAAAATAAGGTGTTTTTCGTGGTACTATTTTTTCTCCTTATCTTAATTTTTAAAGTTGTGGCCACCTCTGTTACTTTTGGTAGTGGAGGGGTAGGAGGAATTTTTGCACCCACCTTGTTCATGGGCGCTAGTACGGGTTTGTTTTTTGCCAAGTTCGTGAATTATTTTGATAACCGGTTGGTGGAGAGTAATTTTGCTTTGGTTGGTATGGCGGGATTAATAGCCGGTGTAATTCATGCCCCGTTAATGTCCATCTTTTTAATAGCTGAAATCACGGGTGGATACATTTTATTTGTTCCCTTAATGATTGTTGCCACCATTTCATATGCCACTGTGAGAATTTTCGAGACAAATTCTGTCTATACATATCAATTGGCTAAAAGAGGTGAATTGATGACCCACCATAAAGATAAGGCCGTTTTTTTACTCATGAACTTGGAAAACCTCATAGAAAAGGATTTTGAAATTGTATACCCGGATCAGAACCTGGAAGACTTGGTGAATTCGGTTTCCAAATCAAAAAGAAATGTCTTTCCCGTGGTTGATGAAAAGAACCACTTGGTTGGAATTTTGACATTAAATGATATTCGTGATGTAATGTTTAGGCCGGAATTGTACCATAAAATTAAAATACGGGATATCATGTACTTTCCCTCGGTGCATGTAAGTTTTTATGATTCCCTTGAAATAATTGCAGAAAAAATTGAAACATCGGGGCGTTATAATGTACCTGTTTTAAGAAACGGGGAATATATCGGGTTTGTTTCAAGAGCCACGATATTTTCTTCTTACAGGAAAATGTTAAAATACTTTTCGGAGCATTAAAGAGGTCAAGTTTTTTAAAAAATATATCAATAATTTGCTTTAAAGATATAAGTTGCAAAATTAAAGTTCTACCTTTAACCCTTTGAAAGAACTTATGTTTTGATCATATTTTTGTTGTGGGAATAGTACATGAAAATTTCATGAGATAAACTTAGGTTATGCATAAAATAATTCTGAAAATAAGGTTAATTTCGCGGTATGAACTCCTGCACTGCTTCCAACAATAAGGACATGGTTAAGCATGATTTCACGGGACTAAATCCGGGATTGCTTGAAGTAGGCATACATTTGAATACAATATAATAATATTAGTTTAAGCGAGTGAAACAATTTTATAGATTAGCCAGGGTAGCGAGATGGAAGGTAACCAGTATCGGTGATAGGAGGTTCGTTCTCTTATTAAGTTTTTTCGTGGGATTAATTAGTGGATTAGCGGCGGTTTTATTAAAAAATTTGGTTCACGAAACAAATAATTTTCTTTTTGATCAACTGGGTACAGGAAACTTGAATTACCTATATCTTGCCTTTCCCTTGATAGGAATTTTCTTAACAGTGATATTCGTGAAGTATTTTTTAAAAGAGGAGGATATAGGACATGGTGTAAGTAAAATATTATATGCTATATCCAAAAAGAACGGGAAAATAAGATCCCACAATAATTATTCTTCCATGATTGCCAGTACCTTTACCGTAGGATTTGGAGGGTCAGTGGGATTAGAAGCTCCCATTGTGTTAACTGGAGCATCCCTTGGGTCAAATCTTGGAAAAATGTTTGGACTAAACTATAAAACCACCATGTTATTAATTGGTTGTGGGGCTGCTGGAGCTATTGCTGGAATTTTTAAAGCTCCCATTGCCGCAATCATCTTTGCCTTGGAAGTACTTATGCTAGATTTAACGGTATGGTCAATTATCCCCTTGTTAATATCTTCTGTGACAGGAGCTTCTGTTTCATACCTGTTTTTAGGTGAAAAGGTGGTATTCTCTTTTACCGAGGTAGATCCTTTTGTTTTAAAAAATATTATCTTTTACATCTTACTAGGAGTGTTATGTGGCTTTATTTCATTGTATTTTACACGCGGGGTTAAAAGGATGGAAGAGGGTATGGCAAGGATAAAAAGCCAGTGGAATAGGTTGTTAATTGGAGGTATATCTTTAGGGATTCTTATTTTTCTTTTTCCTCCTTTATATGGTGAAGGTTATATAGCTTTAAAAGAATTATTTTCCGATGAAGGGGCAAGGGAATTATTAACGGGAACAGTTTTTAGTTCTTTAAAAAACAGCTCCTGGTGGATATTATTTTTCCTATCCTTGGTGGTGGTCTTTAAAGTCTTGGCCACAGCACTAACCTCTTCAAGCGGCGGAGTGGGGGGGATATTTGCTCCAAGCCTCTTCATGGGTGGTATAACTGGTTTTATTTTTTCAAAGACATTCAATTTTTTTGGTTTCATGGAAATTTCAAGCAGGAATTTTACCCTGGCCGGGATGGCAGGTATTATGGCAGGTGTTATGCATGCTCCATTAACGGCAATATTTTTAATTGCTGAAATTACCGGGGGATATGGATTGTTTATACCATTGATAGTTACATCTACAGTAGCTTATTTAACCATACTTTATTTTGAACCACATTCGATTTATACCCGCAGGTTAGCAAAAAGGGGAGAATTAATTACCCATCATAAGGATAAGGCTGTATTAAAGTTGTTGAACATTCAAAAGGTCATTGAAACGGATTTTAAAATCGTTCGACCCGATGATAACCTTGGACAGCTTGTTAAAACCATATCTTCTTCCAAGAGAAATATTTTTCCCGTGGTTGATGACAATGGTGTTTTCCTGGGAATTGTTGCCTTGGATGAAATTAGGCATATTATGTTCAATAGTGAATTATACAGTAATTCTTTCGTTAAAGATTTGATGGTGGTACCTCCAACATTTGTCCTCATTAATGAAAACATGGAAATGGTTATGGAAAAATTTGAAGAAACAAATGCTTGGAACCTTCCCGTAATAGATAAAGAAGGTATTTACAAGGGATTTATTTCCAAATCAAAGATTTTTACCTCTTACAGGAAACTGCTAGTCCATTTTTCTGACGAGTAAAATTGGCTAGATTCATGATTGATATATTGACAGTTTGGGATGAGATATGCCCATGATTAGAAGGTACTCCTAGGTGTATTTGATTGATTTTAAAGTTTCGTGAATTATAATGATTCTTTCACCTTGTTCCAGTGAATGTCCAAATCAACTTGTTCAAATCCATCTTTTACTTGATGTTCTAATGCAGATTTTACCCGGTCATCATGTTCAGGGTGGGTGGATAACCATTCTACATTAATTTTGGAGGAAGGTATTTCTTGTTGTAATCTCCTGAAAAATGATGCCATAACAGCAGGATGTATATTTGCTTTTTCAAGTAAATGATATGCAAAAGCATCGGCTTCTTCTTCTTGTTTCCTGTCAAAAGCAGTAGAAGCAGCAATTTTAGCTACTTCTCCAATTACAGTTTGATCTCCCCCGGTAATTACGTTTATTCCAACTTGTTTTATTAACCTACTTATCACGTGCTTATTCTCAATATGCCCCATTTCATGGGCGATAATGGCTGCTATTTCTTCCGGTTTCTCTGAAAATTTCATTATTCCCTTCGAAATGACGATATTTCCACCAGGCAGGGCAAATGCATTAATCATATCGTTATCGATTAAATGAATTTTATAACGATATGGGCTTTTTTCGAGATGTAAAAGGAGCCTGTTTTTTATCACTTGGATGGCTGAGTCTGCCAGGAAATTCTCAAGTTTCGTATACTCATAATGTGCAAATAATTGATCAGTAAGCTCTTTTCCTAATTTTTCTTCCTTTTCAACGGGTATCAAATTTGGTTTAGCACCATCTTCGAAGATTAATACAAATCCTCCCCAAATTGAGAAGGATACAATCAATAAAATTAATAAGTCTCTAGGAATACTGGATTTGATCATGGCAATGTATCAATTACATGTTAGGAGGAATATTTACTTCATGTTTTATTTTCTTTTCGTCTTTTACCCTAAAAACTTGGTGATATGCAATCTTACCAAAAAATATAAAGTAGTACATCCTTCCTTTTCTTGCTTTTATGGCTGAAATAATACTAAAAATGAAGTAAATAAGGTTGGCAAGTATAACACAACCCAAGTATCCCAAGTAATAATCAGATACATTTAGACCATCAGTGAAAAATAGTTTTATAGACCAAAATACGAGTCCCGCATTAAGAAGTGTAACGGGAATTTGAGCATACAAAGAATGTAGAGAGTGATATTTAACAAACCTGCTATTTTTTTTATTAATCGCCACGTAAATAATCGCGGCGATTAAATTAATAATAGGTAAAGGAAGCCCCCCAGCCAAGGCAGCAAACATCATTAGGTATGCACCCATTGCATCTTCCTTTTCTCTTACAGGAATTTCATTTGGCTGGGGTAAAGGATAATATTTATCTTCCATTTTTTTATGCTGCTGCTTCAATTTCTTTACCAGTGTATGGTGGATATTCATCAGTCATAAAATTCATGTATAACTGTAGACGATACATCCATCTTATAGTGCCTACCATATAATTATGCCAGGATTCGGGGTACTTTCCTGTGAACAATACAACCCACCATGCCAGGAATTGAATAAATAATGCACCAATAAAACGGAACAATAGCATGAATCCATGAGGTATTCCCACGTAAAATACACCAAAAAAGGATTTTAAAAGTAAGGTGGTTCGGCTCAATTGTTCGGGGTATTCAATTTGGAGATCCGTAGCTTCATCGGTAGAATCTAAACCAAATGAAGGATATCCATCAGTAAGGTTTAATATTCTGGCGTTTAATCTGATACCCCATTTCATTAGCTTTACTTGGTATTCATATAGGCTTTGGGGGTATCTTCCAGTAAAAAGAATTGACCACCAACTTATAAACGTGATGATACCTGACCAAATGTTTAGGAAACTTAGCACGAATACATGGGGAAGATTGATGTAGAGCCATCCAAAAAAGGTTCTTAATAATAATTCACCTCTTGAATAATTTTCTTGATGTTTAATTA
>CAZOSQ010000143.1:0-8005 GCA_964582245.1 uncultured Bacteroidales bacterium
TCCAATCCTTATCATTATTTAGCGAAGGGAGTGTCTTTGTTTTTAAAACTTTTGCGTTCGCCGGGATGAAATAATGTTCAGTTAGTTTTTTTTCATCCCGGGTAATTACCAAGTATTCACCGGGTAAAAACAGGAAGTTCTCATCAGAGATATCAAAAGATTGTCCTGGCAGGAAATTGGTTTCATTCTTTTTTGTTAAAGCAATCCTACTTAAATCCAAAGGTTTATTGGAGTTGTTGTAAAGTTCTACAAATTCTTCCGAGGTAAAAGCTGGTTCGAAAAGAATTTCATTGATAAGGATATCAAGGCTGTCAGCTTTTACCGGTGAGGCAAATTGTTTTATTCCGGTTTTAATTTGATTTCCTGAACAATCAGCGAATCCCGGGGATAGAGATAAGGAATAGATTACTCCCTTTTTAAAGGGTTGGTCAAAGGCTAAAACAATTTTTTCATAACTAGGAGGAACTGGGTAAACCCCCAGTGGATTACCCACGTTTTGATCTACCTTGTATATTTTCCTATTTTTTGCCAAGTTAATATCATAAGGTTCATTGCACTCGATCACCAGTGCCGTGTCATTTAGGATTCCTAAATTGGAGATGTAAATGGGTGTTTTATCTTCCAATTTATTATTCACCGAATTAATTTTTCCCGGTGTCCCTCCAGCTTCGTCCATGCAAGTCAACCAGTTTCCTTCTTCCAGGCAAGGATTGGCCGGGTCTACACGCTCAAGACTCCATCCCCCCGATGATTTATATGGATTGTCATACCACGATTCCGAATAGTTGATGAAGGAGATGAGGTTTCCCAGGTAATCAAAAAGCGTGATATTCCCCCCGGAATTTAACAAGGTTGTCCGTGATGTAAAAAGTCCAATGGTTTTGCCATATTGTTCAAATTCCTTTACTAAATCATTATCACATAAAAGAAGATATTCTCTTGGATTTATTGTTATCCCGGGAAAATAGAATTTTTTATCATTAACGGAAATACTCCAGTTTTTTAAATATATATCATGGTTAGAGTTGTTAAATAGTTCAACGTATTCGTGCGCAGGAAGTTCCCGGGGAGGATCCGGGTCAACCATGAGTTCATTAACCACTATATCATATGGTTTGGGATAACGATAGGTAAGATTTGCCCGGTAATTTTTCATAAAATTGCCATACACATCTTTTACCTTGGAAACCGAAAAGAAGAAGGACTTTTCATCCGGGATTTGATTTGCCGGGAAAATGACCCGGCTGGAATCATTTTTAAATATTACCGTATCGGGATGAATTGAATTTGAAATCAAATAGTTGTTTATGTTCCCTGCTGATGATTCTTCCACGGGTTCATTAAAAATTACCAAAATTTCTCTACTGGACAGAACCTCGGTCTTTAGAACATGTGGTTTTATGCTATCAATAAATGGTTCCCCGGTTACAGATATATCATCAAAAAAAAATTTTTGGGACCTTGTTTTCGTGTAGAAACATTCAATACCAAAATAATTGCTTAAAAAATGGGTGCTGTCCCAGGTTTCTCCCTCTTTTATAAAATTCATGCTTGCGGTAGTGTCGGATAGTAATTCCCAGTGACCATTTTTTTGCCGGGTTACCTTTACTTGGCATTTCACGGTTGACGAATTCAACCTTTTGTTCTTGCCATCGATTATTTTTACTTCCCGGTTTCCATCTTTCCTATACAGGCAAATATCATCATCCTTTGAGCCAATCATCACGAAATACCCGTTCGATATTTCCAGGCTATCTTTATTGGCTACCAGGAATATTTTCGCAAAATTAGCTGAAGAAGGATTGAACAACATTTTGAAGGAAATCTCCCACGATCCATTCAATATGGCTTTGGATGCAGTATAGACAATGGAAGAATTTTCTACCGTGTCATTAAGTTGTAATTCAAAATCATTGTTCACCATAAATAAGGATGTGTCACCTATCCAAGTGGGATTGGAGGCAAGTTCACCATCATCAAATCGTTCTATGAATTGGGCATGCAAGTTTAAAGAGAAAAACCATAAAAAGATGGTAATTTTTTTCATGATTAACGTTTATTAAAAATTGGATCAAAACCTTTTTTGAGAATAAAAAAGCAAGAAATTTAATCACGATGGATTTTGAAAAGAAATGTAAGCCAGGGCTAAGGGTTTATTTGTTTTGTCCAAAAAAATTACGAATTTTGTACTACTTCATTTTAGGGGGTAAAAATATAAATTTTTTTAATAACTAATTATTATTTTGATATGAAAGTTGCAGTAGTGGGAGCTAGTGGTGCAGTAGGGCAAGAATTTCTTAAAGTACTTGAGGAGCGCAATTTTCCGTTGGATGAATTAATTCTTTTCGGATCCTCTCGAAGTGCTGGAAAAGAGTACACCTTTAAAGGTGAAAAAATAAAAGTCCGGGAGCTTAAACATAATGATGATTTTAAAGGAATAGATATAGCCCTTACTTCAGCGGGTGGCAGTATTTCTAAGGAATATGCAGGCACCATCACAAAACATGGCGCTGTTATGATAGATAATTCAAGTGCATTTAGAATGGATGAAGACGTGCCGTTAATCGTTCCAGAGGTAAATGCAACAGATGCTAAAAACAGGCCAAGGAATATCATTGCAAATCCAAATTGTACTACCATAATCATGGTGGTTGCCTTGCAGCCTATTGAAAAATTATCTCATATAAATAAAATTCATGTATCAACATACCAGGCAGCTAGTGGTGCCGGAGCTGCTGGTATGGAAGAATTGGAAGCTCAAATAAAACAAATTGCGGCCGGGGAGAAGCTGAATGTGGATAAGTTTGCCTACCAATTGGCGCAAAACTTGATTCCCCAGGTGGATGTTTTCCTTGATAACGGATACACCAAGGAAGAAATGAAAACCTATCATGAAACCAGGAAAATAATGCATTCCAACGTGCTGGTAAGTTCTACTTGCGTACGAGTTCCGGTTTCCCGGGCTCATTCAGAGGCCATATGGCTCGAAACAGATAGGGAATTGAGCGTGGAGGAAGTTCAAAATGCTTTAAAGAACGGACCTGGTGTAACCTTGGAAGATGACCCGGCCAATAAGAAATATCCTATGCCATTATTCGTGGCAGGAAAAGATGATGTATACGTGGGACGGATCCGGAAAGATTTAACAAATCCAAAAGGATTGTCTTTATGGGTTGTTGGTGATCAAATCAAAAAAGGAGCTGCTTTAAATGCCGTGCAAATAGCCGAGTATTTAGTAAACAATGAATAACAAATCATATTATACGTATAAAATCAAAATCCTCCACCGGGTATCCAGGGGAGGATTTTGATTTATAGGAGAGGGGGATCGTGTTAGTTATTATTTTGGTTTCACTTCATCCCGGACAATAAAAAATTTGTGTTTCAAGAAAGTGATTTAGTAGTCAAGCATAACCAATTGGCAAGACTCGTTCTTTTATACATTATCAAAAATTGGTTTACATACCCTTGCAATATCTCATGCAAGGGCAAAAAAAATTAATACAAGAATTTATCGTATGGGTACCGTGTAATATGAATTTCTTTTACCCGGTCATACAATATTTTCCGAAATTCTTCAATGTTGGTTTTATTTATGGCAGAAATAAAAATACAATGGGAATTGCAGTTGGCCATCCAGGTATTTTTTAAATCTTCCAAGGTGCGATTTTCTTCTGTCATGGGTGTTAAATCATCGGGATCCTTTTCAACATGAGAATAGGCATCAATTTTATTAAAAATAATATAAGAAGGCTTATCCACTGCCCCGATATCTTTTAAAGTTTCATTCACAATATTGATTTGTTCCTCGAAATTCGGGTGCGAAATATCCACCACGTGGAGCAGGATGTCAGATTCTCTTACCTCGTCCAGGGTAGATTTAAAAGATTCAACAAGGTGATGGGGTAATTTTCTTATAAAGCCAACCGTATCCGATAGCAGGAAAGGTAAATTTCCAACAACTACCTTGCGAACAGTGGTATCGAGCGTGGCAAAAAGTTTATTTTCCGCGAATACATCTGATTTGCTTAATAAATTCATAATGGTGGATTTACCAACATTGGTGTAACCCACCAGCGCTACCCTAACCATTTTCCCGCGATTTTTTCGCTGGGTTTCTTTTTGTTTATCTATCTTGGTTAACTGGTTTTCCAACCGGGAAATTTTATCCCTGATGATCCTCCTGTCGGTTTCAATTTCTGTTTCACCCGGTCCTCTCAACCCGATACCACCGCGTTGTCGCTCCAAGTGTGTCCACATCCGGGTCAATCTAGGCAATAGGTATTGGTATTGAGCCAGTTCAACCTGTACTTTTGCGTGGGCGGTTTTGGCACGGTGGGCAAAAATATCCAGTATTAAGTTTGTCCTATCTAAAATTCTACAATTAATCTCTTTTTCAATATTTCTTAATTGAGTGGGGGATAGTTCGTCATCAAATATGACAAGATCAACTTCTTCTTCTTCCACGAAACCTTTTAATTCATTTAATTTTCCACTTCCTATGAAAGTCCGAGGATTGGGTGTTTCCAACTTTTGTGTGAATTTTTTTAACGGGATGGCACCTGCAGTATCAGTTAAAAATTCTAATTCCTTTAAATACTCGTCCACTTGTTTTTCATCCTGGTCCTGGTTGATGACACCCACGAGCACTGCTTTTTCTTTTTGTTTTTCAGTTATATAAGGTTTTGACATATGTTTTTATAATTCCTCTTATAGTATATAAATCAGGCGTAAAGATAACAATTACTTTTTATAACAGGTAACGTTATAGGTGGTGATATATTTGATTGTGTTAAGGGATTAAATTAGGACTCACAAAGGGATATAGTTGATAGGTTAAATATTTTGTAATCTTTTATGCAGGAAATTTTTTTACATGTTCAAATAATTTGAAAATACATTTAATTCAAGGGAAATTTTGGATCATCGATATATCCAGCTATTTAAAATCATGTTTCGGTTCATGATAAATTTAAATTTTGTTAAATAAACAATTAAATAACTACTTCGCGGTTAAAAAAATATTAATTAACCTATTAGTTTATAAAAAAATATTATTTTCGCTGAACATTTATTAAATATTAATCATGAACCGACAGCTCCTTCTCGAGAGCAACATTGAATCTTTATCAAGATACCGGGAGGAAGTGACAGTCAGGAAACAGAAAAATTTGAAAAATGAAGCAATATAAATTTTGGAACAATATTATTGGGTGGCTATCCTTTGGAGTAGCTGCTGTTGTTTATTTACTAACAGTGGAACCAACAACAAGCTTATGGGACTGTGGTGAGTTTATAGCCTCAGCGTATAAATTGGAAGTTGGCCACCCCCCGGGGGCACCTTTTTTCATGATACTGGGCCGGTTTTTTTCTTTATTTGCTTCTGATCCCGCCAATGTAGCAAAAATGGTAAATTCAATGTCTGCCCTGGCAAGCGCGTTCACCATTTTATTTCTATTTTGGACTATCACACACTTTGTACGCAAGATTGCCTTCAAGAATAAAAGTGAATTAAATAAAGGCAATATGATAGCCATTTTCGGTAGTGGATTGGTAGGAGCGCTAGCCTATACTTTCTCGGATACCTTTTGGTTTTCTGCTGTTGAAGGCGAAGTATATGCCACTTCTTCCTTGTTCACGGCCATTGTTTTTTGGGCCATTTTAAAATGGGAAAATGTGGCAGACCAACCCCATTCCAATCGTTGGCTCATATTGATTGCCTATTTAATGGGGTTGTCCATTGGGGTTCACTTGCTGAACTTACTGGCTATACCAGCGATAATTTTCGTGTATTATTTTAAGAAATACAAGGTTACAAGGTTGGGCATAGTAGGAGCCGCTGGTATTTCCGTGGCTGCTTTAGCAATTATCATGTGGGGTATTATACCGGGTGTTATTACAATGGCTTCCAAGTTTGAACTTTTGTTCGTGAATAAACTAGGACTTCCTTTTAACTCGGGAATGTTCACTTTTATCATTTTATTGGTAGTTTCACTGGGAGTGGGTTTGTACTTGACCTGGAAAAGGGATAAAAACCACTTGTTAATTTCAATAGTAATGGCCGCTGTTTCACTTTTAATTGGTGCAACCTTCGTTGCCAACAGCTTGGTTTTGGCTATTTTACTAGCAATTGGAGTTTTTTTCCTTGTTTTTCAATATTTAAAAAATCATTACACGGTATTAAACACGATACTCTTGGCTTTGACAGTGATTATCATTGGATATTCATCTTTTACCATGATCGTTATCCGTTCTTTAGCCGATCCCCCGATGGACGAGAATAACCCGGATAATGCTTTTGCTTTACTTTCTTACCTTAACAGGGAACAATATGGGGACAGGCCATTGGCTTCAGGGGCTTATTTCAATGCCCCCATCGATGATTATAAAAAGGGAAAACCCATTTACGTGCAGGCAAAAGAAAAAGGAAGGTACATAAAGTCACGGGATCAGATGAAGATCGACTATAATGACGAATTTACCGCTATTTTCCCGAGAATGTGGAGCTCTCAACCGCAACATGTGCGTGAATATTTAGAATGGAGCGGGTTGGAGGAAAAAGATGTATACAAACCGGCGCGAAATGAAGATGGAAGCATAAAGAAAAACCAATATGGACAAGTGGTATATAATCATTCCGATCCAAGAAAAAGCCCCTCTTTTATTGATAATATTAAATTTTTTGTTGGTTATCAATTAGGACACATGTATTTCAGGTATTTCATGTGGAACTTTTCCGGCAGGCAAAACGATATCCAGGGGCATGGAGGACCTATCCAGGGGAACTGGATTACCGGGATAAATTTTGTTGATGAGCATTTTTTAAAGTTGGGCCCCCAGGATGATCTTCCTCCCTCTTTAAAAAACAACAAGGGAAGAAATACATATTACCTGTTGCCGTTTTTGCTTGGCTTATTTGGATTACTATTTCACATGAATAAGCATCGAAATGATTTTACGGTGGTATTGTTGCTTTTTTTCTTCACGGGGATAGCCATAGTGATATACTTGAACCAGTATCCGTTGCAGCCCAGGGAAAGGGATTACGCATACGCCGCTTCCTTTTATGGGTTTGCAATCTGGATTGGCATAGGAGTTTATGGAATATATTATTTCTTGAAAGATAAAATGGCCAATGTTCCGGCTGCTTTGATGGTTTCTGTCGTCCTTATCGGCATACCGGCTATAATGGCTGCTGAAAATTGGGATGATCATGATAGATCCGGGAGGTATATGGCACGGGATATTGCTAAAAATTACCTGGAAACTTGTGAGCCAAATGCTGTATTATTCACCAATGGTGATAACGATACTTTCCCCTTGTGGTACGCCCAAGAAGTGGAAGGGATACGAACCGATGTCCGGGTATGTAACTTGATGCTTTTAAATACCGATTGGTATATTGAGCAGATGAGCAGGAAAGCTTACGAATCGGAGCCTTTGCCTTTTTCGCTGACACCAGAAAAGTATAGGCAAGGAAACAGGGACAGGGTTTTCCTCGTGGATCGGATAGACAAGCCTTTTGACTTGAAATCTGCCATGGCATGGGTGGCAGATGATAGTGACAGGACAAAGGTAATACCCAATTACGGGCGCGTGGATCATTTTCCAACCCATAGGTTTATTTTGCCCGTTGATACAAATAAGGTCGTGGAGAATGGAACAGTCGATCCCGAACTTGCTTCAGAAATTGTTTCTCCAATTACCTGGTCGGTTAGAAACAGGTATATTAGCAGGCATATAGATAAAGGAGAATTAATGGTAATGGATCTCCTGGCTAACTTCAACTGGGAAAGGCCGGTATATTGGGTGAACGTGGGTCATTCAGGCATGTTGAACCTGGATAATTACCTTGAACACGAGGGAATGGCATACCGGTTAGTACCAATTTATACTCCTGGTGCAAAAGAATATGGGAATGAAGGAAGAGTTGATACCGAAAAGCTCTATGACAATTTAATGAACAAGTATGTATGGGGCAGGATGAATGAACCCGATGTGTATG
>CAZOSQ010000144.1:0-7987 GCA_964582245.1 uncultured Bacteroidales bacterium
GGAAGATTTATGAATGGTTTTGGGTTTGTTGGATACCCAGCCATGGAAACAATAAACTCTTTTACTGGGAAGGAAAATCAATATGTTTGTTCAGAAGCAATGCTCTATCACCAATCAGGTGACCTGGGAAAACTTAATATTCATACTTACCTGCAAGAAAATTTCCAGAAACCAAAAGATTTTGGCTCGTTTATATATATAAGTCAAATTCTACAAGGGGAAGTGATGAAAACAGCCATAGAAAACCACAGGGTTAACAAACCCTATTGTATGGGTTCATTATACTGGCAATTAAATGATAGTTGGCCCACTTCTTCGTACTCGACTATTGATTATCTTGGAAGGTGGAAAGCTTCTCACTATTATGTAAAGAGGCTGTTTGGAAACCTATTGCCTATTATGAAAAAGCGGGACCAGTACCTGGATATTTTCATGGTCTCTGATGCATTGGAGCCCGTAAAAGCCAAGTTAAAAGTTAAATGCATTAACTTTTCCGGTGAAGAATTATGGGGATTTACAAAAGAACTTAACTTAGAACCTAATTCTAATAATTGTATAGCAGAAGAGAAAATTGATGATATAAGGAAAGGGCAAGATCAAGAAGAAATACTCATATTTGCCGAGGTGATCAATGAAAAGGAGACAATTGCCTATAACATGCTTTATTTCAAGCCTATAAAGGAATTGAAATTACCACAACCAGGAATTACATTTAATATCCAGGTTAAAGATAAAATCCCCGAAATTACTCTTTCAACCCGGAAATTGGCCAAAAATGTGTTTTTAAAAATTGAAGGAAACGATGTGTTTTTTGAAGATAATTTTTTTGATTTACTTCCCGGTCAACAGAAAAAGGTCCGCGTTTATAATAGTCCCGGTATTGATGATATAAAAACAAATTTGAAAATTACATCTGTTATTGATTCCTATTTTCATTAATAATTTAATTCATGAAGAATACCAGGTAATGATGTTCACTAAGAATTAAAATAAGTCAAAAACAGGTGTACTACAATTTCCCCGGGAAACCTTGTTTTTTATTTATAGAAAGCACAATAGATTGAAATTATCAACCAATATGGAGCCGGATTGTCATCCTTGGCTTGATAGGTTGCGCTTGACTTGATATTGGTGATTATTATATTATGAACTTTATTGAGAAAGATTTCTTCTTTTTTAACGAAACCCTTATGAATGTTATAACGTAAATGATATTGTAGAAGTTTTAAAAAGAAATTGATTCTTTCTCCCCGTAGAGTTCTCCTTTAGAGGACGCCCATTTTAAATTTGACTGAATTTAAAGATTATACAAGAATTGTAACTATGAAAGTGTATTCTTTTTTAGAACAAAAGAATAAAATCATGTATTATCTTACGGGGGGATAAATAAAAAATTGAAAATTCACTAAAATATCCAGTCATGGCAAGTAAAACAGGTAGGGATGAAAAAGAATTCATGGCTAAAATAATGGCTAGGAACCCCGGGGAAAATGAATTTCACCAGGCAGTAAGGGAAGTTGTTGAGTCATTATGGCCTTTTATCGAGGAAAATCCAAGGTATAAGCATGAAAAAGTACTTGAGAGAATAGTCGAACCTGAAAGGATAATTATTTTTAGGGTTCCCTGGGTGGATGATAAAGGGGAAATTCAGCTAAACAGGGGGTTTCGTGTGCAAATGAACTGTGCAATAGGACCCTATAAAGGAGGATTACGTTTTCATCCAACGGTAAATATAGGCATACTAAAATTTCTTGCCTTTGAGCAAGTGTTAAAAAATAGCCTCACATCGCTTCCAATGGGTGGTGGCAAGGGAGGGGCAGATTTTGATCCAAAAGGCAAATCAAACAATGAGGTCATGCGATTTTGTCAAAGTTTTATGACAGAATTATATCGCCATATAGGTCAAGATACCGATGTTCCTGCGGGAGATATTGGGGTAGGGTCTAGGGAAATAGGATACCTTTACGGGCAATATAAAAGGATTAAAAATGAATTTAGTGGCATATTAACTGGTAAAGGCATTGAATGGGGAGGAAGTTTAATTAGGCCAGAAGCAACAGGATATGGATTGGTGTATTTTGTCCAAGAAATGTTAAAAACGAAAGAAGAGGATATAAAAGATAAACTAGTATCCATATCCGGATCAGGTAACGTGGCGCAACATGCCGCGGAGAAAGTTCTTGAATGTGGAGGAAAAGTTATTACTCTTTCAGATTCATCTGGTTATATTTTTGATCCGGACGGTATTGATGAAGAAAAATTACAGTTCGTGAAAGAACTTAAAAATATGCGGCGTGGGCGAATAAAAGAATATGCAGAAAAATATAAAGTAAAATATGAAGATGATAAGCGTCCTTGGGGAGAAAAATGTGATATAGCCCTTCCTTGTGCAACTCAAAACGAATTAAATTTGGAAGAAGCAGAAATACTTGTTAAAAATGGATGCGAAATAGTGGCCGAAGGTGCAAATATGCCTTGTACAGGAGAGGCTGTTAAAGTGTTCTTGAATGCCCAAATATTATATGGTCCAGGTAAGGCAGCCAATGCTGGAGGGGTTTCTGTTTCTGGTATAGAAATGACGCAGAATTCAATGAGACTACCTTGGAACAAGACAGAAGTGGATGATAGGTTAAAAAGAATTATGACAGATATCCATAAAACTTGTGTGGGTTATGGACAAAATGCTTCAGGTTATATAAATTACGTGGAAGGTGCAAATATAGGAGGTTTTATTAAAGTTGCGAATGCCATGATGGCACAGGGAGTGGTTTAAAAAAAAGAGGAGCCTGTTGAAAAAACAACCAGGGGGTTAAATTAACGGAAAATGATACGCCTATAGGTTTGATAATCTTGTTTATGC
The DNA here is from genome assembly GCA_964582245.1 of uncultured Bacteroidales bacterium. Lineage (GTDB taxonomy): Bacteria > Bacteroidota > Bacteroidia > Bacteroidales > CAZOSQ01 > CAZOSQ01. The sequence continues at coordinate 2,861 of CAZOSQ010000144.1, forward strand.
AAGATATATTTTTTGACTTGATTAAAACATTGTAGTATTTTATTATGTTATAATTGAAAAGAGTGAATAAAATCAACAAAGGATGTAAACATCATCCCGCCCCGGGAAGGTAAACGAGGTTTTATTCACCGCGAAAAGGTAAAGATGAACCAAAAAAAGTGTAAGGATGAATAAAAATATAGTTTTACTTTTTTTTCTATTACTATTAACAGGATGTTCAGTTATTGAAGATATATTTGCTGTAGGTTTTTGGGCAGGAATAATTGTCGTTTTAATAGTTCTTACTTTAATAATTGGAATTGGTATCTGGATTTTTAAAAAATTTTTCTAATACCCGGAAAGATATCCAGTCCTTCAGGATAGAACTTTAGACAAGATATACATTGTCGGTATTTTTATTTCTATAAAATATTCCGGGGTTATTGAATCTAAAACCATAGGTTTTCGTTATATTCAAGTAGTTTATTTCCCTTCCATTAATTAGCTGTTAAAAATTATATCAGCAGGAAAAGGAATAAGGAAATAAGTATATTAAAAAATCAATGACCCTGAAATATGAAAGCACGATTATTTATTTTTCTATCAATATTCCCTTTAATATTAAATGGACAACCTATTATTTTTCAAGAAGATTTTGATGATAATAATTCTAACTGGCGTGAGGGAACAGATGAATATGTATATCGGGAAGTGAAAAACGGTATTTATTATTTTCATCATTATCGTGAAAAAAGTTATTGGACATCTACACGATCAATATTTATTGAGCCAACTAAAGACTTTGAAATTGAAGTAACTATAAAACAAGAAAGAGGAACAGAATACGGGTATGGTTTAATTTATGCTGCCAACGGAATAGATAATTATCACTGTTTTTTAGTGACGAGTAATGGATATTTTTGTGTTGGAAAATCTGAAAAAGGTATTTACAAACCCGTCATTAATTGGCAAAAAAATGAAAATGTAAAACCCATCAATGAATGGAATGTCTTAAAGGTAAGAAAATCAGGTGATATTGTTAAATATCATGTAAATGGTATAGAAGTGGGACAATCCGGGACTTTAAAATTTTTTGGCACACAATTAGGATTCCTAGTTTCAAGGACAATGAATATCTGTGTGGATAAATTGTTAGTGCGACAGGATTTACCACCTATTAACCTTATAGAAAAACATGAAACTTATTTTGAAAAGGAAGATCTAGGAGAGAGTGTAAACTCTAATTCTATCGAACTTTCTCCAGTAATTTCCCCCGATGGTAATACTTTGTTCTTTGTTCGGAAGGATCATCCGGAGAACAAGGGAGGGGATGATATCTGGTTTTCAAAATACAAGGATGGATATTGGGGCAAGGCAAAATTTTTTGATCCACTTAACAATCTAGGTCATAATAGTGTAATTTCTGTTACACCAAGTAATAATATGTTGTTTTTAACCAATACCTATCACCCGGATGGATCTGCCAAGGGTAGTGGTTTTTCAATTTCACGAAAGACATCAAATGGATGGGCAGTACCGGAAGATGTAATTGTCAAAGATTTTTATAATAACAACCAATACATTGAAAGCTGCTTGGGAGCTGATGGAAAAACCCTGGTGTTTACCGTAGAACGTGATGATACCCATGGGAATAGGGATATTTATGCTAGTTTTTGGCAAGAAGATGGATCCTGGTCCGAACCCTTGAACCTTGGGGCGAGAATAAATACTTTCGCTGATGAAATGTCACCTTTCCTGGCGGCAGATGGCAAAACCCTATATTATTCCACTATAGGTAAAAGGGGGTATGGAAACAATGACATTTTTTTGTCCAGGAGATTAGATGATTCATGGACAAACTGGTCAGAACCAGAAAACTTAGGTCCATCGGTTAACACGGAGGAATGGGATGCCTATTACACGTTGCCAGCCTCCGGTGAATATGCTTATTTTGCCAGTTATAGAAGCAAAACCGGCACTAGTGATCTTTTTAGAATTAAATTACCGGCCTCCGCGAAACCTAAACCCGTGGTGCTTTTATATGGTAAAGTTCTTAACAAACAGACAAATGAACCGGTTGAAGCCTCCATTTCTTATTATAATCTCGAGAATGGAAAAGAATTAGGAGTGGCACAATCAAACCCGGTGGATGGTTCTTATAAAATTGTTCTTCCCGCGGGTACATGGTATGGCATGGTTACCATAAAAAAAGGTTATTTTTCAATTAATGAAAATATCAATCTATCCCAAGAATTTTCTACCTATAAAGAACTAGAAAAAAACCTTTTGATGGTTCCCGTTGAAGTGGGACAAACTGCCAGGCTAAACAATATCTTTTTTGATAGTAATAAACATGAATTAAAATCTCAATCCATTCCTGAGCTCAATTTACTCGTGAAATTTTTAAAGGAAAACCCGGGATTGAAAATTGAAATCTCCGGGCATACCGATAATCAAGGTGATGTGGATTATAATCAAAATTTATCCGAAAATAGAGCTTTTGCTGTCTATAACTATTTATTAAAAAAAGGAATTCCCGAGAACAAATTATCTGCCAAGGGATATGGTGAAATAGAGCCAGTGGCAACTAATGAGACTGCCGAGGGGCGGCAGTTGAATCGAAGAGTTGAGTTTAAGATTATGGAAATAAAAGAAAAATAAAAACTTTTATATTACGGCCCGATTTTTAATCGAACACCATGGATAAAGTTTATATCTCTCATCTATGTTTTTATTTTGAAATCATCGTTTTTTTAATTATTTTGGAAAAAAAGATATTGAAGTATGAATATAGAAGAAAAATATAGGAAGCTTGAACAAATTCTGAGGGATATGAATAAAGTGGTTGTGGCTTATTCTGGTGGAGTGGATAGTTCTTTTCTCTTGAAAGTAGCTTGCAACGTATTGAAAGAAAATAGCATGGGAGTTATGGCAATATCTCCCTCTTTTCCATCGCGTGAATACGAAAAAGCAATCTCCTTTGCAAAAAATATTGGTGCAAAACTTGAAATAATTGAAACCGATGAACTTGATGATACAAACTACACGAGCAATCCTGTTAATCGATGTTATTTTTGTAAAAATGAGTTGTTTAATAAAATAACTTCGCTAGCCGGTACAAGAGGATACGAAAATCTTGTAGATGGATCAAACCAAGACGATTTAAATGATCATCGTCCGGGAAAAAAAGCCTTGGAAGAGAAGAAAGTACGTAGTCCATTGCAAGAGGCAGGTTTAACAAAATCGGATATCAGGCATCTTTCCCAATCATTGGGACTTTCCACCTGGAACAAGGAAGAATTAGCATGCTTATCCTCTCGTTTTCCCTATGGAGAAAAAATTGATGCTTCAAAATTAAAGATGGTTGATCAAGCCGAAACCTTCCTTATATCTGAAGGTTTTCATAACGTAAGAGCCCGTCATATTAAAAACACCATAAAAATTGAAGTAGATCCTAAAGATATTTCACTTTTCCTTGAACCAGTTAAACGGGAAAGAATCGTTAAAAAACTTAAAGAAATAGGTTATCTTTATGTTACATTGGATCTAGAAGGATATCGCAGGGGAAGTTTAAATAAAGTTTTATCATCAGTTAAGATGGATAAATACTAATTTCATTCGATTCCATTTCCTTGGGAATATAATCCGGGATATAGGACTGGAAGGTTTTGTCCCTGTTAATTTTTAAATTTTAATTTCAATGACAGTATTCAAAATGTTAAACTAAAATAGAAATATCCCTTAGCTTATTATCAAGCCCAATACACAAAAAAAACCGGGAATACCCGGTTTCTATATGTTATATAATCATACCTGCGGCTACCGTTTCGTGAGTACCTTCATCTATTAGAACGAGGCTCCCGGTTATGCGGTTATCCTTATAAGGGTCATAAAACAAAGGCTTTGTAGTCCTAATTTTTATCCTTGCTATCTCATTCAGACCTACATCATTACCCGAAATATCTTTATCCAAGGTATTTATATTCACTTTATGAACAACTTCTTTAATCATACATCGAGCATCGGCAGTAGTGTGTTTAACGGCATATTTACCACCAACAACCATGGGTTTCTGGTTCATCCAGCAAACCATCAATTCAATATCCTGGCTAGATGTAGGAAGAATATTTTCCTTCACTATCATATCTCCCCTGCTAATATCAATATCATCATCCAGGGTTATGGTCACCGATTGTGGCACCGTGGCCAGGGCTAAACTACCGTTCATTGTATCTACAGATCTTATGGTAGAGGTAAACCCGGAAGGAAGCACAACCACCTTATCACCGGGTTTAAAAATTCCGCTAGCAATTCGCCCGGCATACCCGCGGTAATCATGATATTGATCAGACTGCGGACGTATCACGTATTGAACCGGAAAACGTGCTTCTTCAAAATTCAAATCACTTGTTATGTGAATATTTTCTAAAAGATACATCAATGTGGGGCCTTCATACCAGTTCATTTTCTTGGATCTTTCAACCACGTTATCTCCTTTTAAAGCACTTATAGGCACAAACCTAACGTCCTTGACTTGAAGTTTTCCCGACATTTCTCTAAAAGATTCCCTTATACTATCAAAAGCTTCCTGCTTATAATCAACAAGGTCCATCTTATTTACGCATACCAGCAAATGTGGAATTTTTAGCAAGGAAGCAATATATGAATGTCTTAAAGTTTGTTCAACCACACCATTTCTTGCATCGACAAGTATTATAGCTACGTTAGCAGTAGAGGCCCCTGTCACCATGTTTCGGGTATATTGAACGTGCCCGGGTGTATCTGCAATGATAAATTTTCTTTTCGGGGTAGCAAAATATCGATATGCAACATCAATGGTTATTCCCTGTTCTCTTTCGGCTCTCAATCCATCGGTTAATAAAGCCAGGTTCACGTATTCTTCTCCTTTTCCAACGCTAGCTCTTTCAATGGCTTCCATTTGATCTTCAAATATGGCTTTGCTATCATAAAGGAGCCTTCCAATAAGGGTGCTTTTCCCGTCATCTACGCTTCCCGCGGTTGTAAACCGCAAAAGTTCCATATCAAGATATCCTGTTGTAAAATCTGTTGATTCTGTCATAAAATAAAATAATATTAAAAGTACCCTTCTTTTTTTCTATCTTCCATGGCAGCTTCGCTCCTGCGGTC
>CAZOSQ010000145.1:0-7959 GCA_964582245.1 uncultured Bacteroidales bacterium
GCCGAAAACAATCCGCCCAGCCTCTACACTTCCAGGCACTATGAGGTTTGTAAATACTATTCGATTGACGAGCATAACTCAATTCCTGATGTTTTAATAATTAGCACCCAGGTATGGAATTCTCTGTCGAAGGATGAAAAAAAATGGCTTTCCGAAGCTGTAATTAAATCCGTCCCCGTGCAGCGGAAACTTTGGGAAGATTCGGAGAAAGAATCTCTTATAAAAATAGAAGAAGCAGGAGTGAAAATTTATTATCCTGATAAAGAATTATTTTCTAGTAAGGTCCAGGGAATTTATGATTTATATAAAAAAAATCCTGTTATTTCATCCTATATCAAAAGAATTAAACAGGTAAAATAAGCATTATTAGCATGAGAAATATAATTGATAGTATAATAGAAAAGATGCTCATTTTCCTGATGAGTTTTCTCGTGATAAACGTGTTATGGCAAGTAGGCAGCCGGTACTTAATGAAAGACCCCAGTTCTTTCACGGATGAACTGGCCGGTTTCCTGCTCATCTGGGTGGGGCTTTTGGGAGCAGCTTACGTTGCTGGTAAGAGAGGTCATTTAGCCATAGACCTCCTGCTCAGAAAAGTCAATAACAAACAAAAAAGGACATTGGAAATCATTATCAATCTTTTTATCATTATCTTTTCTTTAACAGTATTAATAATTGGAGGCTTTTGGCTGGTATACACCAGGTTTTATCTCGGGGTGAAATCTGCTGCCCTAGAACTGCCTTTAGGATATGTTTACATTGTTCTTCCCATGGCCGGTATATTGATAACATATTATAATTCGGACAATATTATTCAGTTACTAAAAAAAGAAATAAAAAGCAAATAATTCATGGACTACTCTAGTATTTTTATTTTAGCAACAAGTTTTCTAATCTTACTTAGCATTGGAGTCCCAATTGCATTTAGCATAGGTATCTCGGGTATAATAACCATGTTAATCAGTATTGATACTCTTCCCGCCTTCACTACTTTTGCCCATAGGATGGCCACGGGTCTTGACAGTTTTTCCCTATTGGCCATACCTTTTTTTATACTGGCAGGTAACATAATGAATAGCGGGGGGATTGCAATCCGGCTTATTAACTTTGCAAGGATTTTAGTTGGAAAATTACCCGGGGGACTGGCGTTCGTGAATGTTATAGCTAATATGTTATTTGGTGCTATTTCAGGCTCAGCGGCAGCTTCTGCCTCAGCCATCGGGAGTATTATGCACCCTGAAATGAAAAAAGAAGGATACAATGAAAATTTTAGCACGGCCGTGAATATTAGTTCAGCTACAACCGGGTTGTCTATTCCACCCAGCAATATTCTTATTGTATATTCATTGGCCAGCGGTGGGGTTTCCATTACTGCCTTATTTTTAGCCGGATATATCCCCGGTATACTTACCGGTATTGCCATCATGCTCACTGCTATGTCTTTGTTGATCTATAAAAACAAGGGGATTAAAGGTGTGGCTCTATCCATTGGCATAATAGGATTAATTACCGCGGGTATATTATTTTCTATATTGGGACTAAAATATATGTTCGGCGAGTTTTCAAAAACTATAAATATAATAACGTGGTTGGTTTTGGCCATTTTAATTATTAGCTTTCTAGTAATAAAAACATTGAGAAATGTTAATGTTTTTATTCAAGGGCTACTTAAATTTTTAGATGCTTTGCCTGCATTACTCATGCTCATTATAGTGATTGGGGGAATAGTTTCCGGTTTTTTCACGGCAACTGAAGCATCGGCGGTTGCTGTTTTATATGCCATGATTTTATCCTTCATCTACAAAGAAATTTCATGGAAAGACTTACCTCAAATAATTCTTAAATCTGTAAAAACCACTGCCATAGTTTTAATGCTCGTAGCAACAAGTATAGGTTTATCTTGGATAATGGCATACGAAAACATTCCCCAAGATGTGAGTGAGGGACTTCTCGGCCTAAGTGACAATGTCTTCGTGATTTTACTTATTATTAACATGATACTCCTTTTCGTGGGTGTTTTCATGGATATGACACCAGCAGTTCTAATTTTCACACCCATCTTCCTGCCCATCGTTACAAACCTCGGGTTAGATCCAATTCATTTTGGTATCATCATGGTGCTAAACCTAAGCGTGGGTCTTTGCACTCCCCCGGTTGGATCAGTGTTATTCATTGGTTGCAGCGTTTCTGATGTAAGCATTGACAGGGTAGTAAAGCCCCTACTCCCAATGTTTATTTCCATGATCATTATTTTACTTCTTGTAACCTATATCCCCGAACTTAGTATGGCATTACCAAGATGGTTGGTAAAATAATTAATTAATTCAGTATAAAATAGGTTTTTCCCCGTGATTATTATATCCTATCCGGCTAAAATCCACATTTGATATTGTGGGTTTAGGTAGTTATAGATAAACAAATCATTTCTGTTAAGCCAATAGCCCATTTTAAGATTTATGACTAAAAAACAAACAAAAAAAAAAAATATCCGTTTCAAATGGTAGGTCTAAAACATTAAAATGGGTATAAATAAATTTTTCATATTATTATTTTATGTTTTATCTCTAAATTCCTACGCACAATATAATGATTATGAACTAGTTTTTAATCGTTTATCGGTAAAGGACGGGTTATCTCACCAAGGAGTTACTTGTATTTTGCAGGATCATGAAGGTTTTACCTGGTTCGGAACTCAAAACGGGCTTAATAGATTTGACGGGTATAATTTTTTAAATTATAAACCAATCCCTTTTAACAACAAATCATTAAGCCATCATATGATCAATTCAATTATAGAAGATGATGAATATAATTTATGGGTTGGGACAAGTAATGGGATCAATAAATATAACCCGGCTACCAACAGTTTTGAAAATTATGATGAATTAAAAATCACATTCCCTATTTCTGCTTTAACCCATGACAGTTCAAAAAATATTTGGATAGGGACCAGGGGTGGATTTTTGAACATGTATAATCCTATAGAAAAAACATTGATCCACTACAACAAAGACCGTGGAATTCTTGATGCTCATATAAACACCCTCTTGATAGATGATAACATATTGTGGGTTGGTTCTGAAGCTGGTTTGAATAGAATAAATCTAAAAACCCGGGAAGTTTCATCTTTTTCAAAAAAAAATGTATTCCCCGAAAACACCAGTATCAAATCCATCTCGAAAGATAGACAGGGCTTTTTATGGCTCGGAACCCAAAATGGACACTTAATAAAATTGGACACAAAATCTTTAAAAGTAGATTATCCTTTTAAACAAACAAAAAATCCTTATCCATTTGGAAAAAAAACTATTACCTCTTTGTTACAAACGGGTGAAGATTACCTGTGGGTTGGCACGGATGGGAATGGGATCTTCCTGTTAAATAAAAAAGATCATTCCGTAATCCATTATCAAAACAAACATGAATTTATAAACAGTCTTAGCGATAATCATGTAACTAGTTTTTATCAAATCAAACCGGGCATATTATGGATTGGTACTCGATTTGGTGGAATCAATAAAGTTTATTTGAACGATGATTCATTTCACCATATTCAACCCACTTCAATAGCCCCCGGTAAAATTGATAACAATTCGGTTTTATCTATCCTAAGTCCACGTGAAAATATCCTGTATATAGGGACAGAAAATAATGGATTGATTCAATATAATAGGGTTACAAGAAAACTTAAAAGCTTCTCGAAATCAAACTCCATCATCGAGAACAACATGATAAAGGCTCTTGCCCTTCAACAAGGACGAGATGGGGAATTTCTATGGATAGGTACAGGTAACGGGGGATTATACAGGATGAATTTACAAAATGAACAAATTCAATCTTACCCTTATATTGAAACGGGAGAAAACCTCAACCGGGTTAACATAAAGACCCTATTGGTTGACAAAAACCAATTATGGATCGGGGGCAAAGAAGGTTTATTCCTGTTAAATATAAATGATAAATCACTCACTAATATTTCCGGGGAATTAACCAGTTCATTTGTTAATTGTCTTTATCTCGATAAAGCAAACAACTTATGGATAGGTACCACGGGAGGTGGTTTAAATAAATATAACAGCCTGCAAAACACCACTGCTCATTATATTTATAAACAAGATGATACAACAGGAATAAATAGCAATGACATATATGCCATACATGAGGATGAAAGTGGTAAACTGCTAATAGGTACTGGAGGTGGAGGTTTAAATCTTTTTGATGTTGAGAAAGGGAAATTTCTTCATTTCAATGAAAATTACATGGTCTATAACATCATTGAAGATCACGTTAAAAACTTCTGGTTATCAACTGAAAAAGGTATTTACAGGTATGATCCAAGAAGTTCTTTATTTGATCATTATGACCTGGAAGATGGTTTAATCACTAATGATTATCAACGTGGTTCAGCATGTATTAACAATGCGGGAGAGATATTTTTCGGGGGGAGGCATGGAATATGTAGTTTCTCTCCCGGCAAGATTAATAACCACACGTATACACCCCGGGTAAAAATCACGGGACTATGTATAAATAACGAAAATATTCCTGTTGGTGAATGGTCGGGAAGGATCATATTGAATAAAACTATTTCATACTTGGACCAGGTCAACCTTTCTTATAAAGACAAGGTTTTTTCTTTAGAATTTGCCGCCTTGGATTATTTGGTTCCCATGAAAAACAAGTACGCTTACATTCTAGAAAATTATCACGAAGAATGGATAGAATGTGATGCTCATTCACGTTCGGCAACTTTTTATAATGTCCCGCCGGGAACTTACAAATTTAAAGTCAAAGGATCCAATAATGAAGGAAAGTTGGACTCAAAAACAGCTGAATTGCTAATTATTATCTCTCCTCCATTTTGGAATTCCCGGGAATTTATTTTACTTGTGATTGTTTTAATCATTGCATTGGTATCTTACCTGGTTTATCATTATATAAAAAAAATAAAAAAAACAAATAAGAAACTGGTTGAACAAGCAAAGGAATCTTTGCTCGATGAGAGAAATCTATTAAAAACCCTAATCAATAATTCTCCTGATTATATTTACATAAAAGACACTAATAGTAAATTTATAATGGCTAACAAAAGATTGGCCGTTTTAATGGGAGCAAAAAAACCCGAAGAATTGGTAGGAAAAACTGACCATGACTTTTATGATGCTATACTAGCCGATAAATTTCGTGATGATGAACAAAAAATCATGAAAAACAAGGAGCATCTTATAGGTATTGAAGAACCAGGTGTTGATGCCGATGGCAAACCCACGTATGTATCTACTTCAAAGATCCCGATAATTAACATGAACGACGAAGTTATTGGTTTAATTGGAATTAGCCGGGATATCACCGAACTTAAACTCGCCCACGAGAAATTAAGAAAACAAACGGAAGAACTTCAAGAAACAAATGTCTTATTGGAAGAACGTCAAGAGGAAATCTTCCAGCAGAACGAAGAAATACAAGCCCAAGCAGAAGAACTGGAAACAACAAACACGGAACTAGCCAAACTTTCGGTAGTGGCAAGTGAAACAGATAATGCTGTTATGATCATTGACAGGGATGGTAACGTGGAATGGATCAATGATGGCTTTACGAGGCTTTACGGTTATCAATTCGAACACATTGCTGATAAGGATGCTATACATTATAATTTTAAACCGGGATTGTATGAACATGTCAGGGAAAGCATAGGAACAAAAAAAACTTTAAGTTATGAAACAAGCGTGATTACCAGGAATTCCAGTAAAGTTTGGATACATACCATGTTAACCCCCATAAGCGATGCAAACGAAAATATTTATCGTGTCGTTGCTATAGACACCGACATCACGAAAATGAAAACTGCCGAAACCGAAATAGAAATACAACGTGATGAACTCAAAACTTTAAACGCTACAAAAGATAAGTTTTTCAGCATAATTGCGCACGACCTTAAAAATCCATTTCATGCTATTTCCAGCTTCTCAGAATTGCTTATCAACAATTTCAAGATGCTTGAAAACGAGAAAAAAATGGAATTTATAAAATTGATAAAAGAATCTGCTGAAAGTGCTTTTTCTTTGCTGCAAAACCTTTTAGAATGGTCCCGAACCCAAACCAACAGGATTAATTATGAACCTAAAAAATTTGATTTGTTTTCTATAATTGATGAAAACCTTCATTTTCTTCATGTAAATGCTGAAAAAAAGAACATCAAACTAATTAACAATATAAAAGCCGAAACATTTATCTATGCTGATAAGAATATGATTAACGCTATTATATGCAACCTTATTAGCAATGCTATTAAGTTTACCAATCAATACGGTGAAGTCACCTTATCTTCAAAAGAAAAACCAACTTTTTGGGAAATAACCGTAAGTGATAATGGAGTGGGAATGGAACCCGAAATGGTTATGGACTTATTTAAATTGGAAAATAGTTTCTCCAAAACAGGTACATCGGGTGAAACAGGCACCGGGTTAGGTTTGTTGGTTTGCAAAGAATTCATCAAAAAAAATGGTGGCGACATTATTGTAAAAAGTGAACCAGGAAGAGGAAGTTCCTTTATCTTTTCCATCCCAAAACCATAGATCGTGCACTTTCCCCGTAGTTTATTTCAACAAAGACCTCAACACCAGGTTTTCAATTGGCCTTCTCTTTGAAGACAAAATTCTAAATTTATCCTAAAAACCTAAAGTAAGTCAATAATAATATCATGTTTTTAGATCATTTTGATTCAATTTCTCACTCGATGTAAATTCTATTTTATACAAAATTAACCCAAGAAAGACCAAGGATACTCCAAGCCCGGTCTTAAAAGAATAAACAAGTATTAATCATTCTTGTTATATATGTTTATATAAACTTTAAAATAAAAATATTATAAATATGACATATAATAAACAAGAAACTAAATATCGCGCACACCCTTGGCATGGTGTTGAAATTGGGAATAATACACCAAGTATGATAACCTGTTACATAGAAATGGTTCCATCCGATGCAGTTAAATATGAAATAGACAAGGAAACAGGATACCTGCGCGTGGACAGGCCCCAGAAGTATTCATCCGTGGTTCCAGGCATTTACGGTTTCATTCCAAAAACCTATAGTGATAAAAATGTGGCTTACTTAACCTGTAAAAAGACGGGACGATGTGATATCAAAGGTGATGGAGACCCCTTGGATATTTGCGTTCTTACCGAAACAAACATTCTTCACGGAGATATCCTTGTTCAAGCCAAACCAATTGGAGGATTTAGAATGCTTGATGACAACGAGGCTGATGATAAAATTATAGCAGTTCTTAAAGACGATGCTGTTTATGGAAATTATAATGATATTACTGAATTGCCACCTTTGATCACGGATAGGTTAAAACATTATTTTCTCACTTATAAAGACATGCCTCAAACAAAATCTGCAAGGGAAATCACGCACGTTTATAATATTGAAGAAGCCCATGAAGTAATTATGCAAGGAATAAAAGATTACCAGGAATGTTATTTAACTGAAAACACAGCTGTTCTTGTTTAGAGCCTTATCAGCCGATAATAAATACAGTAGGTTTTTTATGCAGGTCCGGCAAGGAACTTTTCCACTCCTTTATGGTCTTTGTCTTTATTAATTCACCCGGGGTGGTTATACCTGCCGCTATGCATAAATATAAATCTCCTTGACAGTTTCTCACTATATCCCGGAGTAACTGGTTATTTCGGTAAGGGGTTTCTATAAACACCTGTGACTGCTTATCTTTTTTCACCTTTTGTTCTATCCTTTTCAATTCTTTCACCCTATCAAATTGCTTTACAGGAAGATATCCTATAAAAGCAAAATTTTGACCATTTAGCCCGCTGGCCATTACTGCCAAGAACATAGATGATGGTCCAGTTACAGGTACAACGTTGATCCCTGATTGATGTGCTATGCGACGAATATCAGCCCCGGGGTCAGCCACGGCAGGCAACCCGGCTT
>CAZOSQ010000146.1:0-7943 GCA_964582245.1 uncultured Bacteroidales bacterium
ATATCCCTGGGAGCTAAACTACCCCTCTTATCATACTTTTGCATGAACTCCTCACCATCCAAATTTTTTAGAACTGCACCATACCCTCGCATGGCTTCCGTGATAAGAAATGAAGGATGGGAACCGGGATCATAAAGGGCAGTAGGATGAAATTGAACAAACTCCATGTTTTCGACAATACCCTTTGCCCTATAAACCATTGCTATTCCATCTCCTGTGGCTATTTCCGGATTGGTGGTGGTATTGTAAATATTTCCTATACCTCCCGTTGCAATTAAAGTACATTTGGCCAAAATAGTATCAATGGAATGATCATCCAGGTTCAAGGCATAAGCTCCATAGCATTCTATATCATCATGTGTCCGTCGAACAAGCTTACCAAGATGATGTTGAGTGATAATATCAACAGCAAAATAATTTTCGAGGATCGTGATATTAGGATTGCTTGTAATTTTTTTGGTTAAAGCTCTTTGAATTTCAGCCCCAGTATTATCCTTGTGGTGGTATATCCGGTTTTCTGAATGTCCCCCCTCTTTAACAAGATGATACTGCCCATTTTTTTCTTTGTCGAACCGTGCGCCCCATTTGATAAGTTGATGTATTTGATCTGGCGCTTCCTCTACAACCATTTTCACGACAGAAGGATCATTTAAACCGGCCCCTGCAACTAGCGTATCTTCAACGTGTTTAGAATAATTATCAGGTTCATAAGTAACGGCTGCAATTCCCCCCTGCGCATAAGTGGTATTTGTTTCTTTCAATGATGTCTTTGAAAGAACAATTACTTTTCCCTGTTGAGCCACCTTAAGGGCAAAACTTAATCCTGCCAGGCCGGAGCCAATTACTAGGAAATCTGTGACACGTTTCATTTTATCCTGTTTGAAGATGAAAAGATAAAAATCATGAAGGAATTTAGTAGAATTATAAGATGAAAATCCCTGCATACAAATTTAAAAATCTTTATTTTTTTAAAAATTAAGTAAACTATTTTAAAAAGTTTTACGAATAATCGTTACAAAAAAAAACAATTAATTACTTTTGCCATCTGTTTGATATAGATTGATAATACAACATAATAAAATGGCACAAGAAGATATTTTCAAAAAGATCATTTCCCATGCGAAAGAGTACGGGTTTATATTCCAGTCCAGCGAGATTTATGACGGATTAAGCGCAGTTTATGATTATGGACAAAATGGCACCGAGTTAAAAAATAATATTAAAAAATACTGGTGGGATTCAATGGTTAAGCTTCATGAAAATATCGTGGGCATTGATGCGGCAATATTCATGCACCCTACCGTTTGGAAAGCCTCGGGCCATGTGGATGCTTTCAATGACCCGTTGATTGATAACAAGGATTCCAAAAAAAGATACAGGGCAGATGTCTTAATCGAGGAATACCTACAAAAATTAGACGATAAAGTCGATAAAGAGGTAGAAAAAGCTGCCAAAAGATTTGGTGATAGTTTTGATGAAAAAATGTTCCGGGAAACCAATCCCAGGGTTCAAAAAAATCAAGATAAAAGAAATGAAATTCATCAAAAATTTGTTTCTGCACTTGAAAAAAACGATTTAAATGAATTGAGACAAATCATTATTGACTGCGAAATAGTTTGTCCCATATCTGGAAGTCGTAACTGGACTGAGGTTCGCCAATTTAACCTAATGTTTTCCACGAAAATAGGTTCAGTAAGTGATGATGCCAGTACCATCTACCTCCGCCCGGAAACAGCACAAGGAATTTTTGTTAATTACCTGAATGTACAAAAAACCGGCAGGATGAAAATTCCTTTTGGAATTGCACAAATTGGCAAGGCTTTCAGGAATGAAATCGTGGCAAGGCAATTCATCTTTCGCATGAGGGAATTTGAACAAATGGAAATGCAATTTTTCGTTCGCCCGGGAGATGAAATGGAATGGTTTCAATATTGGAAAAAAATCAGGATGAAATGGCATAAAGCACTTGGATTGGGTGAAGATAATTATCGTTTCCACGACCATGATAAGCTAGCTCATTATGCAAATGCTGCCACAGATATCGAATTTAATTTCCCGATTGGTTTCAAGGAATTAGAGGGAATTCATTCACGAACCGATTTTGATCTTTCTCAACATGAAAAATATTCTGGGAAAAAATTGCAGTTTTTTGATACAGAATTGAATAAGAATTACGTTCCCTACGTGATCGAAACCTCTATCGGCTTGGATAGAATGTTTCTTTCGGTTCTTTCTAATGCTTACACGGAGGAGAAGATACAAAAAGAAAATGGAGGAGAAGATGAAAGGGTGGTATTGAAAATCCCCCCTGCTTTAGCCCCTGTTCAATTAGCTGTCTTCCCGCTGGTGAAAAAAGATGGTTTGCCGGAAATCGCCAGGAAAATTATTGATGACCTGAAATTTGATTTTAACTGCCAGTACGAGGAAAAGGATACCATTGGAAAAAGGTACAGGAGGCAAGATGCCATTGGAACACCTTATTGTATCACGATTGATCACCAGTCAAAAGAAGATAATACAGTAACAATCCGGGACAGGGATACGATGACCCAGGAAAGGGTTCATGTGGATACCCTCGGGAGAATACTTGATGATAAAGTAAGCATGAAAAAATTGTTTCAGAAGATTGCAACTTAATAAATGGAATTAAAAAAAGTACTTATCATAACATATTACTGGCCCCCAACTGGTGGCGGAGGTGTAATGAGGTGGTTAAAATTTTCAAAATATTTGCCTGAATTTGGTTTTCTACCCATTATTTATACCCCCGAAAATCCTGATATCAATGTATATGATGAATCCCTCTTATCAGAAGTAAATGAAAATATCAAAGTCATCAAAACAAAAATTTGGGAACCTTATAATATTTACCGTTCCTATACGGGAAAGAAAGACCTGAAAATACGGGCAGGATATATTTCTGATATCACCAACCAGGGGTTTATAAATAAACTCAGTGTCTTCATCAGGGGGAATTTTTTAGTCCCCGATCCAAAATGTTTCTGGATTAAGAAATCAACAAATTTCTTGTTAAAGTACATCAAGGAAAATAATATTAATCATGTAATTTCTACAGGGCCTCCACATAGCATGCATGTGATTGCACTAAATTTGAAGAAAAAAACAGGAATTAAATGGATCGCTGATTTTCGGGATCCATGGACAAATATAGATTTTTTTGATAACCTGAGACTTACGAATTGGGGCAAAAAACGGCATTTTAACCTTGAGGCTAGGGTATTAAAAAATGCCGATGAAGTTGTTACAGTCACAAATAACTGGGCAAAGGATTTCGAAAAACTTGCTGGCAGAAAAATACAAGTTATTCATAACGGATATGATGATGCTGATTTTTGTGGCATCCAACCAGTCCAGGATACTTTTTTTTCCATCTCCCATGCCGGGGCATTTAATTCTGACCGGAACCCAAAAGTCTTATGGCAAGTACTTGGCGAATTAGCAAGTGAAATGGAGGATTTTAAAAAAAATATAAAAATAAACCTAATCGGACAGGTAGATGATTCTGTTTTCAAAGCAATTGAAGCAGCAGGTTTGTCCTCGGCTTTAAACCACCAAAATTTTTTACCTCACGATGCATGTTTATTGGAATTACGAAAATCAGCGCTGCTATTGCTACCCATAAACGATACGCCAAATTCTCTCGGTGTTGTCCCGGGGAAAGTATTTGAGTATATCGCATCCAAGCGTCCTATTATTGTTATCGGGCCACGGAATGGGGACATTACCTCAATAATAAAAAAAACAAATGCCGGTGAAATAGCCGGTTTTGGTGAAAAAGAAAATCAAAAACAAATTGTACTCAAATATTACGAGAGATTTAAAAATAATTCTTTACATTTAGAATATTCAAATATCGAAAAATATTCAAGAAAGGCTTTGGCTAAAGAATACGTGGAATTATTGAACTAAAATAAATAGGTCAACGATTTACAAATGCCGTAATGATGAATCTCGGCTTATATAGGTCCTCCATCAGCAGCCATGGGCAAAAATGGATTAATACCCCCATGAAAAGGTGGTAACCACGATTAAAAAATCCATATCATTGTAGTGGCATTGAACGTAATCGGGTGGAGAAACCTGTGAAAGAATCATTGACTTCATTAAAGTAAATTTTAATAAACAATTATGCTCCAGGCGATAGTAAAAAAAGGAAAAGTACTTGCCACAGAAGTTCCCGCTCCCCTAGTGAGGGATGGTGGAATTTTGATTAAAGTTGTCAATAGCTGTATTTCAGCAGGAACAGAAATGAGCAACGTTGATATTACTAAAAAGTCACTTATCCAATTGGCTCTTGACCAACCAGAAAACATTAAATTGGGCATGGACATGATCCGTGCCCATGGGGTAAAAAAGACATTTGAACGTATCAAAGGCCAACGGGAAGGAGGAAAACCCACCGGTTATTCCATAAGTGGAATTGTTCTTGGTGTTGGAAAAGGAGTGGAAAATTTCAAACCGGGCGATCATGTTGCCGCTGCAGGAGCTGGATTGGCCAATCACGCGGAATTCGTGGATGTTCCCGAGAAACTGGTGGTAAAAATGCCAGGAAATTTGGAGTTCAAAGATGCATCCACCGTCACCCTTGGGGCAATAGCCATGCACGGGGTGAGGCGTTCTGAACTTAAGTTCGGTGAGTTCGCGGTGGTGGTAGGTGCCGGGATCCTTGGGTTACTCACCGTGCAGATGTTAGACAGCTCGGGAGTACGAGTAATTGCCGTTGATTTGGACAGTAAACGGCTGGAATTGGCAAAAGAATATGGTGCTGAATATATCATCAACCCGAAAATTGAAGACCAAGTAAAGCTGGTAACCGAATATACAGGTGGTCACGGGGCTGATGCTGTCATTTTTACCGCGGCAACTTCCAGCAATGAACCTTTGTCCACGGCATTTAAATGCTGTAAAAGGAAAGGAAGAGTTGTCATGGTCGGTGTTTCCGGTATGGAAATTAACCGGGGAGATATATACCAGAAGGAAATTGATTTCATGATTTCAACCTCCTACGGGCCGGGAAGATATGATGCCCAATACGAGGAAAAAGGACATGATTATCCTTATGCTTACGTGCGGTGGACAGAAAACAGGAATATGTCTGAATACTTGCGTTTGCTTAATACCGGGAAAGTGACAGTAGAGAAAATGATAGACCAGGTATTTGATATTGATAATGTACAGCAAGCTTTTGAAGAATTAGGGAAACCCGAAAAACCCTTGATGGTACTGCTTGATTATGGTGTACCCGCTCCCGCGACCCTGGATAATTTAAATTCTCATTCCAGGAAAACCATTATTTCATCGGCACCAGTGAAAAAAGAAAAAGTTGGCGTTGCCCTTGTTGGTGCAGGTTCGTTCGCCACCGGGATGCACCTCCCGAATCTTAAAAGTCTATCAGGTAAATATGACCTGGTAGCAGTAATGAATAGGACCGGGCATAAAGCCCAGGCTTCTGCCAGCCAGTTTGGGGCAAGATATGCCACAACCAACTACGAAGACATCCTGTCAGATGAAAAGGTAGACCTTGTCATGATCTGCACCCGCCATGATTCACATGCGAAAATGACTTTACAAGCATTGGAAAAAGGAAAACACGTGTTTGTTGAAAAACCGCTTGCCATCAGTGAAGAAGATTTAAAGCCAATTGAAGAATTTTATGAAGGTGATGGTAAAAAACCATTGTTGATGGTAGGATTTAACCGCCGGTTTAGCAAGTATGTCCAAGAGATAAAAGTACATACAGACAAAAGGATTAACCCGTTGTTCATCCATTACCGGATGAATGCAGGTTATATCCCATTAGATAGTTGGGTGCACGAGGATGGAGGAAGAATTATTGGGGAAGGCTGCCACATCATAGATCTAATGACTTTCTTTACCGGGTCGGAAATGGAAAGCATCAGCTTCGAGGAACTTACCCCGAGAACAGGTTATTTTTCCAGTTCTGACAATAAATCCATAGTTTTGAAATACAAGGATGGCTCCGTTTGTACCATTCACTATTTCGCTACCGGCAACAAAAAGATTCCCAAAGAATACATGGAAGTTCATTTTGATGGAAAAACTATCGTGATGGAGGATTATAAGAAACTCATGGGGTATGGTGTAAATGTAAAAAATATATCCACCTCAACCAGTCAAAAGGGTCAATACGAGGAACTAATCGCATTGCATGATAGTTTATCCGGTGTAAATGCAAATTGGCCAATAGAATTGTGGGATATGGTGCAGACGACAAACGCAAGTTTTATAACCAAATAATATTATAAATGCTTCCAAAGATATCATTTATAATTCCTCTTTATAATGAAGAAGAAACATTTAGAGAACTTACCAGTCGTTTAAGCATACTGATGGATTCGCTTGATTTCGAATGTGAAGTTGTATTGATTGATGATGGAAGTAAAGATCAGACATCTATACTGATGAACCAAATCGGTTTGCAGGATGAACGTTTTCATTGTATTTTTCTTTCAAGAAATTTTGGACATCAAACAGCCTTAACAGCAGGTTTAAAATATGCCCGTGGGACTGAAGCTGTAATGGTACTGGATGGCGACCTGCAAGATCCACCCGAACTAATCACTGAATTTCTTAAGAAACATGAGGAAGGATATGATGTTGTTTATGGAATACGAAAAAAAAGAAAAGAAAATTTTTTAAAGAAACTTTGTTATTCTACTTTTTATCGGCTACAAAAAAAATTAGTCAATATTGATATACCCATTGATACCGGTGATTTTTCACTTGTCAGCCGAAAAGTGATAGATGTCCTTAATAAAATGCCAGAAGAAAGTCGCTACATCCGGGGCATGAGGGCATGGATCGGCTTTAAACAAACGGGAGTGGAATATGAACGATCAGGACGATTCGCCGGGAAAACAAAATATTCTATCACAAAATTGTTCAACCTGGCATTTAATGGTATATTTAATTTTAGCGAATTTCCAATAAAATTAATAACACGTTTGGGAATATTTACTTTTTTAATTGCACTTGGTTATCTAGTTTATACTCTGGTTAAAAAATACTTAATGGAGACTGATATCCCGGAAGGTTTTACGGGATTGATCATCCTCATAACCATGCTATCCGGGGTACAATTAATTTCACTTGGATTAATTGGGGAATATGTCGTAAGGATATTTTTTCAATCAAAGCAACGGCCTCCTTTTGTGATCAAAGGAAGGATAGTACAAAAAGAAAGAGCAGATGAATAAAGAATATTACAAGCAATATTATTATTATGAACGTAACCATTGGTGGTTTATCGTTCGAAATAAAATAATCTATAATAAAGTAAAAAAACTTTCAGAAAAAAATAAAAACCATACTCCAAGTATTTTGAATGTTGGTGCAGCTACCGGGAAAACATCTGAAATGTTGGAAACATTAGGGAAAGTCACAAATGTTGAATATGATAAAGAATGTTGTCTATTTTTAAAAAATGAATTAGGTATTGATGTAATAAATGCAAGTATAATTGATCTACCATTCGAGGATAATACCTTCGATATAGTTTGCGCTTTTGATGTGATAGAACATGTAGAAGATGATAAAAAAGCTACCGAGGAATTAACCCGGGTCTGTAAAACCGGTGGAAATATTATTTTAACCGTACCGGCATTCATGTCCCTATGGAGTGAACATGATGAAATAAACATGCATTACAGGAGGTATACCCGTAAACAAATATCCAAAATATCTCGAGACATTCCGGGTTTTAATATTACATACAGCAGCTATTTTAATAGTATATTATTCATCCCCATTTGGTTAATCAGGATTTTATTCAGAAATAAAAAGAATAAGGAAGCAAAATATTCAGATTTTGAAATCGTTAAAGAATCTAATATCATAAACGTCATTTTAAAATACATCTTTAGTATTGAATAAAAAAATATATTATTAGTATTGAATAAAAA
>CAZOSQ010000147.1:0-7914 GCA_964582245.1 uncultured Bacteroidales bacterium
AATATTTTTTGGCTCTTCATTTCCTTGCCTTTTTCATTTAGTCTACTTATATTACACAAATCAACGGTAAACTGTTTCAAATAAACTACTAATTATTTTTTAGACTTGTTAACCATTTCTTCTTCAATACTTAAAAAATGGGATATTATAAGAAAGCTGCTTAAAAAGAACTACCAGAAAATGACTTACCTTATTTAAGATAGGAGCAGTATGTATAGATTCAGCGATGGATCGAGAAGGTTTCGTAACCAAAAGTTATTTGGACTTTTTGTACCACATTTGTTTCATCGTGGTTGGTTTATACAAGTCCTGCAAACCCCATAAAAGCCATGGCAAGTAATCCAGCCACCACGAATGCTATGGGAACACCTTTCATGCCCTTGGGGATATTAAGAAGGTCTAGGTGCTCACGTAGCCCGGAAAAAAGAAGTAATGCCAATCCAAATCCCACGGCCGTGGCTACTGAAAAGACCACGCTTTCTCCAAGGTTATACTCATTTTGTCCTACAAGTACTGCCACACCTAACACGGCACAATTGGTAGTGATTAATGGGAGAAAAATCCCTAATGCCGCGTAAAGAGCGGGGCTTGATTTTTTCATAATAATTTCAACGAGTTGAACAAGAGATGCTATAACCAAGATAAATGTGATGGTTCGCATGAAGGTTATATCCAGGGGAATTAACACGTATTTCATGATAAGATAGGTGACCAAGGTGGAAATAACCATCACGAAAGTAACCGCACCTGTCATTCCTATGGATGTACTAATTTTACTAGAAACACCTATAAATGGACAAATTCCTAGGAATTGGGCTAGTACAATATTATTTACAAAGATGGCCGCGATAATGATAAGAATGTATTCCATGAGATGTTATTTTTTTTCATTTATTTTTTTAGCAAACATGATTAGGTATCCCAGGCATATAAAAGCTCCTGGCGCAAGAATAAAGGCAATCATTCCGTCCCCGTCAATAAATTTAAAGCCAAAAGCAGAGCCACTGCCTAACAATTCCCTTACCAGGCCTAGAATGGTTAATGCAAAAGCAAATCCTAGTCCCATACTAAGACCATCTATCGAAGAAGAAATAAAGCTATTTTTGGAAGCAAAGGCTTCAGCACGTCCCAATACGATACAGTTTACCACGATAAGCGGGATAAACAATCCCAAGGCAGTAAACAAAGCGGGAACATAAGCTTCAAGCACCAATTCGACAATGGTAACGAAGGTGGCAATAATGACAATATATGCTGGTATACGAACCTTGCTGGGAATATAATCTTTTACCAGTGTCACGCTAATATTTGACATAAGCAAAACAAACGTAGTTGCCAATCCCATTCCTAATCCATTAATAGCTGTAGTTGTAACACCTAATGTTGGACATAGGCCTAGGAATAAAATAAAAACAGGATTTTCCTTGATAAAACCTTTAGAAAAATTAGCTAGCTGATTCATATTTAATTAATTTAAAAAAATCCTTTATCCAACAAGAATTCACTTTATTGTTTTTTTTCTTTAAAATTTACATAAGCTCGTTCAACAGCATCCGTGAATGCTCTTGAACTTATGGTGGCGGCAGTAATGGCATCCACATCTCCACCATCTTTGCTAACCTTCAATTTAAAATTTTCCGGGTTTTTACCTTGAAACTGTTCATTCCATTCTGAAGACATTTTGTCCCCTAATCCTGGTGTTTCTTTATGAGACAATACGGTTACATCATTAATTGTTCCATCAGGAAGAAATCCTACCATTAATTGGACTAACCCGGAAAAACCTTTTTTAGAATAAGTTTCAACAGCCACACCTACCAGTTCACCATTTTTCTTTGCTGGATAGAAACGTAAAATTTCACCTTCCGATGTAACTTCGTAGGATTCCGATATAGGATTGTTATCAAAGCTGGGAACAACATTATTTATCGCTGCTTTCTTTTTTTCCAACCGTGATAGTTCAATGGGACTTTTGGTCACTTCATAAACAAATCCTAGTAAAGTGGAAGCAGCCAATGTGACCAACAAAAGGGTCAAAGTCATGCTTACAAATGTAGTTTGTTTTTGATCAGCCATTTATTTATGTTTTATATTCAATTTTTTATATAGCAGGAACTGCTTTTACTCTATCACCAAATCTTTTAGGTTTAATATACTTGTTAAAAAGAGGAACAAAAGCATTCATGATTAATATAGCAAATGAGACACCTTCAGGATATGCGCCGAAAACCCTAATCAAAACAGTAATTAAACCAATTCCCAGCCCGAAATAGATCATACCTTTTTTTGTCATTGGGGAAGTTACATAATCCGTTGCCATATAAATGGCTCCCAGCATAACACCCCCTGTCAAAATGTGAAATAAGGGGTCTAGCATTTGGAATTGTATTAGTTGATTTTCTCTCATAAAAGATATCACTGGCATATTTATATTAGTTGCATTCAATATAGCATCATGTCCCTGCACACTGAACATCCATAAGAAACCGGCAAAAACAAATATAGATCCGATAATGGTTACTGGAATATGCCAGGTAATTACTTTTCTTATCAACAAGTAGACAAAACCTATCAATAAAGCTACAGCGGCAATTTCACCCACTGATCCGGCCATGTTTCCAATAAAAAGTTCCATGTGAGAGGGGATCTGGTCCATTAATCCAGTAGATGTTCCCCCGGCGGCAAATCCTTCTTTTGCGATGCCCAAAGGGGTCGGACCAGTAATGGCATCGCGGTATTCAGTTGGAAAACGACCGGGTTTAGGCCAGGATGTCATTTGAACAGGAAAAGAGATAAGTAAGAATACCCGACCTACCAGTGCAGGGTTAAACGGGTTATTTCCTAATCCGCCAAAAGTCATTTTTCCAATTCCAATAGCCACCAAACTTCCTATGGCAATCATCCAGATAGGTAAATTGGAAGGAACATTGAAAGCCAAGAGTAACCCGGTTAAAATAGCAGATCCATCCGATATAGTTGATTTCTGCTTTAGAATAAAAACTTGGATCAGGTATTCGAATAAGATGCAAAACAAAATAGTAGAAAGGGTAACAATCAATGCACCCACACCAAAAATATAAATAGATACCAGGAAAGCAGGTATCAAGGCAATGATCACGTCGAACATCAATCGGCTAGTACCGTGTTTGCTATATACATGTGGTGAAGGAGAAACTTTTAGCTTGTTCATTTATTTTCTGTTTCTAATGATTTTACTGACATTCATTTTTCCTAGCCTGATAAAATCAAGCAGTGGTAGATTTGAAGGACAAATATAGCTGCATGAACCACATTCTATACAATCCATGATCCTGTCATTCTCAGCGCGATCGTAAAGTTGTCTTTCACTTTCGGATTTTAATAAGTAAGGTTCAAGGCTCATGGGGCATATTTGAACACACTTGGAGCACCTGATGCATACGTACGGTTCTTTTCGTTTAGCTTCTTTTTCTTCAAGTAGCAATATGCCTGAACTTCCCTTGGTGACAGGAACGTCAAGGTTACTTAAAGCTTTACCCATCATGGGACCTCCATTGATCACCTTACCCGTGTTTTCCGGTAAACCTCCCGCGGCTTCTATTAGTTTGTTCACGGAAGTACCTATTCTAACCAAGAAATTTCCCGGGTTGTTCAAATTTTTTCCCGTAACTGTAACAACTCGTTCCACGAGGGGTTTGTTTTTTTGAACGGCCTGGTATATAGCATAGGTAGTCCCCACGTTAAATACAACAGCTCCTACTTCAATGGGTAGCTTTCCAGCGGGAACTTCCTTGTTGATGACAGCTTTAATGAGTTGCTTTTCACCTCCTTGAGGATATTTTACCTTAAGCGGTTGAATTTGTATCCCCGGGTAATTGATTGAAAGCTGGGTAAGGTGATCTATAGCATCAGGCTTATTATTTTCAATCCCAATTATACATTTTTCTACCTGTAAAACTTTCATGAGGATGGTTACACCCACCAATATTTCTTCGCCCTTTTCCATCATCAGCCTATGATCTGAGGTTAGGAAAGGTTCACATTCAACTCCATTGATAACCAGGTATTCAGCCTTTTTATCCTTAGGGATGCTAACTTTCACGTGCGAAGGGAAGGTGGCACCCCCGAGACCGACTATCCCGGCTTCTTTAATCCTGTTTGTTATCTCTACAACATCCAAGTTACATTCTCTCACCAGTTTTTCATCAAGGTCGATTCCCTCCATCCATTCGTCCCCATCCACGGAAATAACTACAGCTTCTTTCCTGTAGCCACTTGCATCAACTACCTGGTCTATTTTAAGTACTTTACCCGATACGGGAGAATGAATATTTGCTGATACAAAACCCGTTGCTTCCGCAATTAGCTGCCCGGTTTTCACGACATCCCCTTTTTTTACCAAGGGATTGGATGGGGCGCCAATATGCTGGGATAGTGGAATGACAACTTGTTCTGGCACTGCCAAAACTTCTATTTTTTTCCCGGCGGTAAGTTTATTATCCGATGGATGGACACCGCCTTTTTTAAATGTTTTTAACACGGAATGCCTCCTTATTTGGTATTATGATCTTTGTTTTCCTGCCCAGTAATTGTTTTGTTTCCGGGAGCAGGGTTATTATCTTTTTCAACTTTTTTATTTTCTGCTTCTGTTGTTGGCTTCTCTTTTTTTGGCGGGAAGCCGATTTCAAGTATAGCATTCGTGGGACATTCATCCACACATTTCCTGCATAACCGACATTTATCAGGATCAATATATGCCAGGTTATTATCCAGGGTAATGGCCTCATAAGGACAAACCTTCACGCATTTACCACATCCAATACATGCTACTTTACAATTTTTACGAGCGACACCACCTTTTTCTTCGTTAATGCAGCATATAAATATTTTTCTATCCTTCTTATTCTTTTTTCTCAACTCGATAATATCCCTGGGACAGGCAGTAACACAAGCGCCACAAGCGGTGCATTTATCATCAATTACAACGGGCAATCCTGTTTCCTCGTTCATGTAAATAGCATCAAAATCACAAGCTTCAACACATTCTCCAAACCCAACACATCCATAAGGACAATTTCCTTCCCCACTATATAATGCAGAAGCTATTGTACATGTAGTAGCTCCATCATACTCGGTGGTGCGAGGACGATGCTCAGGTGTGCCTTGGCATCTCACCACGGCTACTTTGGCATCCATTTCTACAGCATCTTTCCCGAGAATCGAAGCTATTTGGGTCATGGCTTCATTCCCCCCAACAGGGCAGTAAGCCTTGGAAATATCATCTGTTTTGACCATGTACTCGGCAAAGGCACGACATCCTGAAAAACCACATCCGCCACAATTAGCCGAAGGAAGCAAATCTTCCACCTTGTCAATTCTAGGGTCTTCGTATACTTTAAATTTTTTGGCTACAAAATATAACACCACGGCAGCTATTGTTCCGGTAGCGCTCACGGTGAGGATTGCGTATAATAATGTTGGACTCATTTCTATATAGTTTAGTTAATTAATCAGTTATTTTTTTGGATGGAAAAATGAAATGTTTTTTCAAGTTTCCCCCGGGAAAAATAAACTGCCAAATAATAAGGAATTAATAATCCCAAAGATATCAATCCTGTTTTTAACTCTCCTAATCCTAACATCGAACAAGTAATTAGGGACACAATAATGGCTAAAAAAGGAAAAATATAACCGATAAATAACGCCCTAAATCCCAACGATTGTTTCAAAAATATGGTTACATGTTCACCAATTGAAAACTGGCCCGAGAAATCCAGGATATCCACCGTTTTTTCTTTAGAATCAGAAGCTCCACAAATTCCTTGGGCATGACATCCAGAACAAGCTGAATGATTCGTGAAATTAACTTTCACATAATTTTGATGCACCTCTTGGACAATTCCGTCATGTTTTATAAAATCTGGCGCATGATTTACCATAGGCGTGCTTAGAATTTAATACTAAAACTACAAATTTAACATGTTATTGAAAAATAGTTTTCAATTTTAGAGTATAAATATTAATTTAGAATGATTCTTAATTATTAAGGAGGAATGCACGAATTGAAAGTTATTGTTTTTAAAATAGGGGTTAATTCATATACTTCTTTATTGCTTGTAAAAATTCACCCTCTGGTATGCCATCCTTAGAATGCTGGATGCATATGTTTATCATATCATTGACCAGGGGCGGATTTCCTAACATGTAATATCCCAATTTTCGGCATGCTTTTTCTTCCTCCTCGGTAATTTGATTATCTATGTTCATCATGTAAAGCATGTGGTATAAAATGATTAACCTGTTTTTTAATTCCGAGGGGTATTTTATCTTGAGCTGTCCAGGGTTATGGAGCAAATTTTCAAGTGCCTCTTCTGAAAAATCAAGCTTTTTGGCAACATCTAACAAAAATTTCAACTCATTTCTATTGGTCTTATGATCTGCCTTAATTATAGATACTAGAAAACTTAAATAGGTTTTTTTTACGTCAGGATCATTAAAGTCTATCATAGCTACTAGGATTTAGGATTTATTATAAAAAAAATTAAAACTGTTGAATTAAAGAATTTTTCAAATAAATTTCACCCTTTAAAAAGGTAACTGCTTTTCCACCAATTTCTACCCTGTTTCCCTTATTTTTACAATAAATCAGCCCTTTTCTAGTGGAAAGTTGTGCAGCTAGAAATTCATCCTTGTTTAGTTGGTTTGACCAATAGGGGATAAGAGAAGTGTGCGCAGAACCTGTCACAGGATCTTCGTTAATACCAGCTCCCGGGGCAAAAAAACGAGAAACAAAATCGGTTTCAATTCCTTTGGCAGTTATAATAATACCACGAACATCCAATTTAGACCATGCAAAGAGATTTGGTTTTATTTTCTCCACTTCTTGTTGGTTTTTAAGTCTAACAAGGTAATCTGTTTTTCCTTTAAAAACCTCTTCCGGGGAATTGTTTAATCCATTTAACAGTTCTACTGGAGGATCAACTTTTTCAATTTGATCCACGGGAAAATTCATGTATAGTAGTTCCTTTTCTTTTCGAACAGCAAGTATGCCACTTTTCGAACTAAATATTATTTCTTTCCTTTTAAAACCCTCATGTTCAAAAAGTACATGGGCAGCCGCAAGTGTAGCATGTCCACATAAATCCACTTCTATTGTAGGTGTAAACCACCTGATGTGATAATGTTCTGCCTGTTTTTTTAAAAAAGCTGTTTCAGAAAGGTTGTTTTCGTTGGCTATTTTTTGCATAATTTCTTCAGGTAGCCATTCATTTAATAAACAGGTTGCAGCAGGGTTACCACTAAATATTTCGCTGGAAAAAGAATCTACTTGGTATAGTTTTATATCCATTTCTTTACTGATTCTATCATACTACTTTGCTTATTGTTGGATTCCTTTTTTTTGCTAAGATAAGCGTTTTTTATAATAAAATCATATGAATCATATCATGTAATTATCATGTAATATTTCAACACCTTGTTTTGTTAAATGTCCTTGGATCATTTACCGGTTATTTTCCACATGGGACTGATCACGAGTGATATCTCGATTACATTTACTTTAAAATCGTTTGGTATTTTACCGGGGCAAGATCATGGAATTAGGGATGAATTTGCATTCGATTCATGTTGGTAAACTTTTAACTTTATCATGTTGAATTTAAAAGACCCTTCTTGCCTTTATAAAAACATCCTGGTAATAATCAGACATTAGGTTATCTTCTCTTACTCCTCGTGAAGAAGAAGAATGAATGAATATAATTTCATTCGGGCCCTTTACTTCTGTCACGATGCCAACATGTGAAATTCCTTTCTTTCCTCTTTTACTAGAAAAAAATAAGAGATCACCGGGACGAAGATATTTGATAGATACCGGTATACCTTCTTTTCCTTGGTCTGAAGTCATCCGGGGCAATGAAATGTTTACTGATTTATAAG
>CAZOSQ010000148.1:0-7907 GCA_964582245.1 uncultured Bacteroidales bacterium
TGGCGCGGGAAAACATAAACAACATTTAACAAGGATTGTTTACTTACCAGGAATATTAACAGGTTCATAATTAAAGATATTAACAGGTAACAAACAAACATCCAAGTAGACAAGTATCCTAGGACAAAAAACACTCCAAAATTGGTTAAAAAAACAAAAATAAAAGCAACTATCCTATTTCCCCCGAAAAACTCGAATACGTTTTTTGTAAAGCCATTAAGCGCCTGGTTAAAACCTTGATACATCCTGCAATAAATAAGATCATTCCCTAGTAAAGTATCGATATTTAATCCATCTTTTTTCATCCGACGTGCAATCATAATATCTTCAACGGGATGGTTTTTAAACTGTTCATGCAACCATTTATTTTTATAATTCTGTGCTTCAAATAACATAAACTGCCCGTTGGCAGCGGATAAAGATGGATAAGCCGCTGTTTTAACAGTCTTCAATGGAAGTAAAGACAATAATATCCAATTCATTAAGGGTACCACGATCCGTTCACCTGTTGTTTTCATTACTTGCTTTGGGAAAATTGACAACAGGGATAATCCTTCTCTTTTCATGTAAGAAAGAGAACTACTTATTAATTCTTTTCCAATTCTCACATCAGCATCTAGGAAAAGAAGATAATTCCCCCTCGCCTCTTTCGCTAGTTGATGACAAGCATAGTTCTTACCTAACCACCCGACAGGTAATACTGACCCGGTCAACAACTTGCAGGGAATATCATGTTCCAATTCCCGTACAATGGCTCCTGTCCCATCTGTTGATTCATCATCATACACGATAATTTCTACATCTGGATAATCCTGGCCCGATAAATCAGTAAGGAGATTCCTAATATTTCCTGCTTCATTCCGTGCCGGTATTAATACTGAAACCAGGGCATTTTTTTCATGTAGCGGGTTCCTTTTTAAAACGGGCCAATGAAAAATATTTACAAGTACCACGATAAACCTGCCCAAGAGGAAAAAAAATATGAAATAAGAAAGGATTATCATTTGTTTTGTGCTTGTTTTTCAATGCTATCCATAAGATGTTGGTTAAAAGCTGATTCGATTTCATTAAACCCATCGGTTTCCTTGTAGGGGTATTCTTTCAAATACACATAAATACTAGGTTTTTTATTAGAAAAATAATCAATTAACGATACAATAAAAATCATGGAAAAAGATTCATTCACTTTCTTAACCACCCGGAGCCATCCCTTTTCAAATTTAACCGGGAATTTATAGGATGATTGTATTTCTCCCTGGGGGTAAAGTAACAAACAGTTTCCCGGACATTCAAGTATAGAAGAAGCATAACGTAAACTTTCAATCATGGATCTACTGTTTTTATTTATGGAAAAACCACCCGCGCTTGATAAAAACATTCGTTTTTTTAATTCTTCTTCTAACATCATGAAATAAAAGTTCTTTTTAAACAAACTATTATTCACATGATGGGCAATAAAACCATCCCACCATGAAAAATGATTGCCAATCAGCAGGATTGTTTTTCCAGTTTTCGATATAGAACTTACAATTTCCACTTTTGAGAAATGTTTTTGCAGGATAAACCCGGTATGCCATTCAAATACTCGAACATATAACTTACGATGACTGGCTTTTATAATCATAACAATTTATCTTTGAACATGAAAAATAAATTTAAACCTAGGAAAAAAACAATCTGAACCACGAACAGCTTCTTTGCTACGCTATTTTTGATATCCAACCCGGAAAAATAAAAAGATGCCAACATGACCACCGAAACGAGATACCATGCAAGATAGTTTTGAAAAGGGATAGTATCCCCCTGCCATGACCACATGTTTAACTGGATGGCTACCGGCTCTAGAATCAAATCATACAGCACCAATAATAGCCCCCCTATCCCAATCTTAATCCATTTGTGAAACTTCCAACGAGAAGTAATGATAAAAATACAATAAACCAACATCAGCCAATTTATACCTATTATTAAGGGAACTTGGAATAATTTGGGACCCAAGGTTTCTCCATATTGATAGGATCCAAAAATAATTCCCGTTTGAACGCCTAAAACTTCCACCAAAAATCCTACAATGGCAATCAATATAGAAACAACAAAGAATTTTGTTTTTTCATCCCCTTCATGATAAATTAGTAAAAGTATAAAACTGAAAAGCAAGCTAAGTGGGG
This sequence comes from uncultured Bacteroidales bacterium, assembly GCA_964582245.1. Lineage (GTDB taxonomy): Bacteria > Bacteroidota > Bacteroidia > Bacteroidales > CAZOSQ01 > CAZOSQ01. Next base: position 2,169 of record CAZOSQ010000148.1, read on the forward strand.
TAATTTGTTGAAATAGCTCGCTTGTAAAAGGTATAATTAATCCCAATCCTCCAATTATATAGAAATTCACGAGTAATTTCCATACTTTTATTTCACCCATCTTTTTCACCGCTACCTGCATAATTCAAATTCTTTATCAACTATTTCAGCAGAAGCCAAACACAAAGGGATTCCTCCTCCCGGGTGGACACTCCCCCCGGCAAAATATATATTCTTATACTTTCGTAAAAAATTAGGATGCCGGTTAAATGCAGAAAAAAGACCATTGGAATTTTTACCATATAAAGCCCCCTTGAAAGACCCGGTTGACTCTTCAATTAAAGGAGGTGTCACCCATTTTTCCGTTTCAATCAAAGGTTCAATATCAATATCAAAACTTTCCCTTATTTTTTTAATAATATCCTTCCTTGTCTTGGAAATTAGACGATCCCAATCCTGTCCATTATCATTGGGAACATTTATCATGACAAACCAATTTTCGCATCCGGGCGGAGCATCACCGGGAACAATCTTGGAACTAATAAAAATATATACTGTAGGATCATCCGTTATGGTAAATTTCTTGAAAATATGATCAAATTCTTCTTTATAGTTCTTAGAAAAAAGAATGTTATGTACTTGTAATTTACTAAATGTTTTTTTTATACCCCAATAAAATATAATAGCAGACGAAGAAAGATGGGAAGGAGAAGTCTTTTTTTGTCGCTTTCCAAGTAATTGGTTAAAAGACCCCACGTCTGAATTATTCACCAGGTAATCAAATGAAAAATAACGTTCATTATATTCGAGCCCAACGGCATTTTTATTCTTTAAATGTATTTTTGAAACAGGTGCATCAAAGAATATTTCAACACCTTTTTTCCCGGCTAATTTTAAAAGAGATTCTGAAATACTATACATCCCATTAACCGGAAAGAAAGCACCCGTATTATGTTCCAGGTGGGATATCATATTAAGAGTGGCGGGGGCTTTATAAGGATTTGAACCATTATAAGTGGCATATCGATCAAAAAGTTGAACCACTTTTTCATTGTCAAAAAAATTTGCATTTTTATCATGCATAGTACTGAAAGCATCCAATTTAGAAAGATAATGCAAGGTATCCCGGTATTCTTCTTTTAAAAAATTTCTCCACTTATGAAAAGAGTTATGGATAAATACTTTAGAAGTTCCATTATAAAGATGCGCATATTTTTTCAAATATTCAATGACGTTTTCCTTCTTCTCACCGGTTTTCTTTTCTATCTCCAATGCAAGAAGATATTTATCACTGTAAGAATTTATAACACTCCCATCACTATAGAAATATTTGCAAATAATATCAAGTTTCGTGTAAGAGAGATAATCCTCTAAACGTTCTCCAGCAATCAAAAATAACTCCTCCACCATATTAGGCATTGTAAATAAGGATGGGCCTGTATCAAAACGGTATCCATCTATTGATAATGAAGACATTTTTCCACCCGCATGAGAGTTTTTTTCAAAAACTGTCACCTTGTAACCTTTCATAGCTAACCTGGTGGATATAGCCAACCCGGCGATACCAGAGCCTATAACAGCAACTTTTTTTGTTTTATCTATAATCATCAAGTTTTCAAGCTATTTACAATAAGATTTAGAACAAACCAGGGGTAAATTTGTTTTACACTCACAAAAATATTATAAACCTATGCATTAACTTTGATTTTTTATAAATAATATCATGCAAAAAAAGGCACTTATCATTGGCGCCGGCCTTGGAGGACTCGCAACAGCATTAAGACTAGCAAAAAAGGGGTTCAAGGTCGAAATGGTAGAAAAATATAAACAAGCGGGAGGAAGATTGAACCAGCTAAAAAAAGATGGCTTTACCTTCGATATGGCTCCCACTTTTTTTAGCATGACCTATGAATTCACTGAATTTATTAATGATTGCGGCATCAATATGCCATTCACTTTTGAAGAACTCTCCCCCATTTACGCCGTCAACTTACGAGGTAAAAATTATTTGATACACAAAGAACTTAACAAATTACATGATGAATTTAAACATATAGAACCGGATTTCGACAAAAAAGTAAAAAAATATTTAGATTCAGCAGGTTCTTTCTTTCATGATACCATAGATAAAGTTGTGAAAAAAAACTACCATTCAAAACTGGATTACTTATTTACTTTAGCCACTGTTCCCCCGAAACATGCTCCAAAAATGCTGCGAACTTACTGGCAGGAGTTAGAAAGATATTTCACAACCGACGAGGTTAAAATCATCTTTTCATTAGCCTCTTTCTTCCTTGGAGCCACACCATTTAACACGGCTGCTATCTACACGATCTTATCCTATACAGAACTATTGCATGATGGGTATCATAATGTCAAAGGGGGAATGTACAAAATAGTCGAAGGATTACTACAGGAATTAAAAAAAGAAAATATTAAAATAACCTATAACACCGAAATCATTGGATTTTCAGAAGATAAAAAAAATAAAATTAATGGTTTTATTGATCGGGATGGAAAGAACCACCAAGCTGATATTTTCGTGGTAAATGCCGATGCCGCTAGCTTCAGGGGGAGAGTTTTAAAACATGAAAACTTTTCTGAAAAAAAGTTATCCCGGATGCATTGGACTTTAGCTCCATTTACCATGTACCTGGGTGTCAAAGGGAAAATAGATAAATTGCATCACCATCACTACTTTTTAGGGAACAATTTTAGTGATTATGCCAATACCATATTCAGCTCCGGGAATGCCCCTGAACAACCATATTATTACGTGAATGTTCCCTCCCGCTCAAACCCTGATCATGCTCCCCCCGGACATGAAGCTTTATTTATTTTGTGCCCGGTATCTGATTTACGCTATAAAGCTATTTGGCATGATAAAGAAGAATTATCCAATTCCATTATCAAAGATTTATCAAGAAAAATAGGATATCCACTGGAAGATAAAATAGTTAGTAAAACCATATTATCTCCTCCTGAATGGGAGAAAATGTTTAACCTTTATAAAGGAAGTGGCCTGGGATTGGCACATAAATTAAATCAAATTGGAGGGTTTCGTCCTAAGAATGTTGATGAAAAATATAAGAATGTTTTTTATGCAGGTTCATCAACAGTACCGGGAACAGGTCTTCCAATGGCAATTATAAGCTCAAAGTTAGTAACACAAAAAATATTAAATAGTTATGATGGATTTATATGATAAAACTTCTCATGATATTAATAAAATAATTACATTAAACTATAGCACCTCGTTTTCACTGGGTGTAAAACTACTACCAAAAGAGTACCGTCAAGCCATCTTTTCAATTTATGGATTCGTAAGACTTGCTGATGAAATAGTGGATACTTTTCATCAGCATGATAAAGAGAAATTATTAACTACATTCAGGCATGACACGTACGAGTCTATTAAAGAAGGAATAAGTACGAACCCGGTTTTAAATGGCTTTCAACTGGTAGTAAATAAGTATAAAATAGATTTAGAATTAATTGATAAATTCCTTGCCAGCATGGAAATGGATTTAAAGAATACTCAACACACGAAAGATTCTTTTCAAAAATATGTTTATGGATCAGCAGAAGCTGTTGGATTAATGTGTTTAAAAGTTTTTTATCCTAATGAAAAATCTCAATATGAATCTCTAAAATATTATGCACGAAAACTTGGTGAAGCATTTCAAAAAGTTAATTTTATCAGGGATATTGCCGATGATTATGAAGATAAAGGCAGGACTTACTTTCCATCCATTGATTTTACATCATTAACCCTGTCACAAAAAAATGAAATTGAACTGGAGATTGAACAAAATTTCTCGGAAGCATATCATGGAATCCTTCTATTAAAAAAGGATATCCGTTTAGCCGTTTTCCTTATTTATAAATATTACATGAAACTCTTTAAAAAAATAAAGAAGAATAAACCCGAAGTTTTAATGAAAAAGCGTGTTAGAATTAACAATTTTTTTAAAATAATTATTCTTTTTGAAGTTTATTTAAGGAATCTTTTTTTAAAATCCCCCGGTAAATTAATCTCGTTGAATCAAAAACAAAAAGTCATGTCATCATATTAGCTCTTTGCTTATGTTTTTCAGAATTTTAAAGGAAATCCAAAAGAAAACATTGAAAAACATTTGTAAAATAAAAATGTTATTAAGAAAAAAGATGAATGGTACTATTCTGGTTTAGACGGGATTTAAGATTACAAGACAACACTGCATTATATCATGCCTTATCAGAAAACAATGAGGTTCAGCCTATTTTTATCTTTGATAATGAAATTCTTGGTAAACTTGAAGAAAAAAGAGACTCTCGTGTCACATTTATTCATAAAAGACTTGAATTGCTCAATCTCGAACTTAAAAAACATGAAGCAAGTCTTTGGACTTTCCATGGAAAACCCATTGAAATTTTCAAGCAATTAATAAAAAAAATTCCTGTTAAAGCTATCTATTTAAACAAAGATTATGAACCCTATGCCATAGAACGAGACAAGGAAATAATAGATCTTGCTTTCCATCATAAAATTTCATTAAAAAATTATAAAGATCACGTCATTTTTGAAGAAAATGACATTCTTAAGAAAGATGGTAGACCCTATACGATTTACACACCTTATATGAGAATGTGGAAAAAGAGTGTATCTGAAACTGACCTACCTCATTATTTTTCAGAAAACTTATTAAAAAATTTGAATAATTTTCCATTCTCGAAAATTATTAATCTAGATAAACTGGGATTTCTCCCCGGCTTTCATCAAATTCCCGGTGAAATACCCGGGTATGAAACTATAAAAGAATATGATAAGTACCGTGATTTTCCTGCCATAGAGGGTACTACCCGGATAGGGCCACATTTGAGGTTTGGAACCATTAGCATAAGACAAATGGCTCGCTTGGGAATGGAATATAATAGTGGCTGGATAAATGAATTAATATGGCGGGAATTTTTCCAGTCTATTATTTATCATTTCCCATATTCAGCGCAGGAATCTTTTAAAAAAAAATATGATTCTATCCAATGGATCAATGATGAAAAACAATTTGAATCCTGGTGTAAAGGAAAAACTGGATATCCTTTTGTAGATGCGGGAATGAAACAACTAAACAATACAGGTTTCATGCACAACAGGGTAAGAATGATCGTTGCAAGTTTTCTTACAAAACACTTGTTGATAGACTGGCGATGGGGAGAGGCATATTTTGCTAAGAAATTACTTGATTACGAATTGGCCAGTAACGTGGGCAACTGGCAATGGGCAGCAAGTTGTGGATGTGATGCTGTTCCATACTTTAGAATTTTTAACCCTAACTTGCAAATGAAAAAATATGATCCCGAATTAAAATATATAAAAAAATGGGTTCCGGCAGTATTAACACCAGAATATGAAAAACCTATCATAGATCATGAATTTGCAAGAAAACGTGCTATCCTTTCCTACAAAAAAGCCCAACAAGATTACAAATCCTAAAAGGTCTTTTATTAATAAAAAAATCTTTTCCCTTTAATGTGATATCGGATGCAATGCACACTTGTTCAATGATATCTTCCACAATGAAAAAAAAGATATTTTTCTAAAAATTACATACAAAAATCGGCAAATTCATATCATTGGAAAAATGAATGGGATTTCTAAGTGTAATAAAACAGGTTTTATTAAAAAAGATTATTTGTAAATTAACATTATTGACCGGGTAAATTTTAAAGGTTCTACCCCTATTTTAATGGATAATAACCCTCACCCTGTATAGACGTAAG
>CAZOSQ010000149.1:0-7906 GCA_964582245.1 uncultured Bacteroidales bacterium
TTATTAACCATCAATATTTATTGCTTAAATTTATAAAGGGAGGTTAAAGGATGTTTCTATAGTGTATGGTAAAGAATATGTTCAAAAAAATGATGTTATATATCCATCTAGTAGAAGAACACCAGGCTATTATGTTTGCCAAGCATTAAACTTACCATTCATTTTAGCATTTGGCTCTGGGGTTTACGCAGTTCTTTTGGACGCACAAACAGAAAAAGTATACCCGTATCCAAAGGTTATTCGAATTAATTCAGCACCCAAAAAACTTCCGGTTAGAGATGACGACTCAAAATACATCTACTTATCAAATATTAGGTTAGAAATAAAAGATGCTGAAGAGGAGCTTTCTTGGCATTCAGGTGTAATTAAAAATAATTTAAAAAATGCAATATCTGAAGCTGAATTGAAAAGCCTAGAAACAAAACAAAAGCAAAAGAGCAAAAAAGTAAAGAAAGAGAAGGAGTATTTGGTTGAAAAAGAAAAAGATCTAAAGTTCGAAGATGTAGTTTTCACAGATGATTTAAAAACATTGCTTTACGAAGGTGGTTTTATGGATACTCTCAATAACATATTTATAGATAACAATAACACACTAATTATTGAGGGTAAAATAAGTAAGATTGATTTGTTTAAAATTGCACCTAACAAGGGTATTCTTTTTAGTGACTATATTTGTTTGGCAAAAACACATCTGACTTGGTACATTAAAAATACTTACGGTGAAATAATCGATTCCATTGCTGAAGTGGCATTTTCTGAAAATTTTGCCTACAATACCAACATTATTAAAAAAATAGTAGGTAACTCAGTTACTCAATTATTTTATAACCTCCTTGAAAAAGATGTATTCAAAAAAAACTCTAAAATAGAAAAGGAATTTGACCCTAAGCTTGAAGTATTAAAACTTAATATGCCAAATTCAATAGTTAAAGATAAACGAGATGCTGCGAAAGCCTCTGTAATTATTAAAACGAAAAATGGTCATGGAAGTGGTTTCGCTATTACTAATGATGGATATATTATAACGAATTATCATGTTCTTGTGGATCGCATTAAAGGAGCTAGAGTAGATAATATTACCGTTATTGACTCTGATGGTACTGAAATGGAAGGAACCTTGGTGAGGGTTAACAAATTTCGAGATGTAGCACTTTTAAAGGTGGACAAGGAATTTTCTAAGACCTTTTATTGTAGCGATACGAAATCTTTTAGGCAAATGGATGATGTATACACAATCGGTGCACCTAAATCAATTAGTTTAGGTCAATCAATATCAACTGGTCTGATTTCGAACGAGAGAAAAATCAATAACAACAACTTAATTCAATTAAATATGTCTATTAATAGTGGAAATAGCGGCGGACCAATCTTTGATGACAATGGTAAATTGCACGGAGTAGTTGTTTCCAAATTAGTAGGTAAAAATACTGAAGGTTTGAGTTTTGCAGTGCCAAGTTATAAATTAGCAGAATACCTTAATCTAAAATTTTATATATCGGATGGCAAATAAGTTTTATTAAACTGCCGCTAAAACTTAAGGATCATATTCGGCTTTAGCCGAATATGATCCTTTATGTTCCGCCAGGTGGGGGGGATACAATGAACTAAACCATGTTTATTGCGCCTTTACCTTATTAATATCTTGGAATCTATTTTTTCGAGATTTGTCTTTTAGATGTTTTAAAGCCAACCAGAATAATTGGAAAAAGGATTTTTTTGTTCCCTTGATTATGCTTTTCCTATTTTTTACCCCGACCTGGACCTAGGAAGCTTTATGTACCTGAAACGAGTAAGGGGAAACTTATTTACAGACCATGGCTTTCTCAAGGATGCTTATACACCTGGTATTAACCTTACTTCTTCCGGGTTGGATTTAATAGTCGATTTTAATGTATTACGACTACCCCTAGAATTTAATGCCGGGATTCGTTTCACTTATCTTTGGAACTATTATCAACAGATTTTGATAAGACCATTGATATTGGGTGTCGAATTTTAATCTTTATTCATTGGTACCCGGTTAGCATTCGGGCGTTTTTTTAATGCAGAACGGAATGATTTACATTCTCATTCGTACCTGATTGGACATTTTTTCTCAAATCATGAATTCCATTCCCGGGGTTTTCTCGTATTCCTAAAAAATCTTATATGCATACCGTTTGTTTTTAAATCTTTAATTATCTTTAACAGGATAAGGTAAAAGAAGAATGCGGAAAAACTATTTTGAATGGAAAATTGTTTTATTAACCCTAGCCATCATCAGTATCGTGCTAGGAGCCGGGTATTTATCTTACCACAGCCTATCGAAGGTGGTATTTGCCATTCACCAGGAAAGTCAACCCAATTACAAGTTAATAGCAGTCAAAGAAATATCCAACGAATTGTTGGATTTAGAAAAAAACACCAGGTTATATACCCTGAAAAACCATGAAAATAGTCTTTCGGGGTATGTCCAGCGAGCTAATTCAATAAAAGAAAAAATCGAGAAATTAGAAAATAGCCATCCTTCACGGACTAAACAAAATTCGCTAATCGATTCTTTCATAATCATCACCAGGAATAAACTTTTCATCCAAGAACAGGTCATATCATTGCATGTTGCCAGTGACACGGTAAAACATGTGTTCCAGGAACTATACTCGCGAATTGACTCAATGGAAATCCTACAAAAACAAGAAGAGGGAAAGGAAAATTTATTCAGCCGGATTTTTCCCAAAAAAAAAGACACCATTATTCACCTGGAAAGAGTAAAACACGACATCGTGAACTTGGAAGAACAGCTAACCCAGCACGAGGAATCTATTTCCGCGTCTGAAAGAAGGTTGGTCAGCAAAGATAAGGAATTAACTTCTAAATTGAATGAAATTGTACTTCAACTGGAAAAGATGGACATCAGCCATACCTTAAAGAAGGCTGATGAATTAGACCAGTTAGCCTCTACCACCTATAAACGTTTGGCTGTTTTCTCTATTGCCGCGGTTCTTCTCCTGCTGGTCTCCCTTTTTACCATATCCCGGTATATTCGAAAATCAAATGCTTATCACAAGGTGCTAAAAAAAGCTCGAGAAGATGCCGAAGAGCTGGTAAAAACGAAAGAAAGTTTTATAGCCAATGTCAGCCACGAAATGAGAACCCCTATGAATGCTATCCAGGGGCTTTCTGAACAACTCCTTCAACAAAAAATGGAGAAAAGCCTGGTCGAAAAATTAACCATCATCAGGAAATCTGTTATATACCTATCGGATTTTGTCAACGACGTGCTTGATTTTTCAAAAATGCAGGCTGGAAAATTAACGATAGAAGAAATAGATTTTTCCCCGTTACAAGTTGTTTCAGAAGTTGTTTCCCTGCATCAAGTGATTGCCCAGCAGAAAAAATTGGATTTGAAACAAGATATAAAAGAAAATTTACCACCGGCATTGCTAGGCGATCCTGCAAGGTTAAAGCAGATTTTGCACAACCTGTTAAATAATGCTATAAAATTCACACAATCGGGAGAAGTGACACTTTCCATAAAAACTATTGATAAACACTCTTCCTTGGATCAGTATACTCTTCAATTCATTGTTAAAGATACAGGGATTGGCATTGCTAAAAATAAGTTATCTTCCATTTTTGAAGATTTTGTCCAAGCAGGAAACAATATTTCCAGGCAATATGGTGGCACAGGTTTGGGATTAACTATCGTAAAAAATTTAATAGAATTACAAGGAGGAAATATCCAAGTGGATAGTGAAGAAGGAAAAGGAACCCGATTTGTTTTCTCTATACCCTATTCAAAAGGTAAGGTGGAAAATATTGAAGACGAAAACATGAAGCACACCATGGTACCCCGGGAACTGAAAAAGAAAAAATTTTTAATTACAGATGATGAAGAATATAACAGGGTAGTTCTCCGGGGAATACTCCAAAAATGGGGAGTGGAATTTGAAGAAGCTTGTGATGGAATGGAAGCTATTAAAAAGGTTAAAGAAAATTTTTTCGATTTGATACTTATGGATATTCGCATGCCCATCATGGATGGATGGGAAACCTCTAGGAAAATACTGGAATTAACGCCAAAAACCAATATTATTGCATTAACGGCAGCATGTTCACCAACAGAGATAGAATTATGCAAAGAATCCGGCATATCCTCTATTGTACCCAAACCTTTTTATGAAAAAGATTTACTTGAAAGTGTACTGCTTGTCACAAAACCAGGATCAACCCGGGATGAATTAGGTGTTCCCGGTCCCGGTATTAACGAAAACCAGTTAAAGTACCTGGCTGATGATGATCCCGGATTTTTAGGGGAGATGCTTCAATTGTTTATTAAATCTTCCAGCGAAGGGTTGTGCTTGTTAAAAGAAAATGCACATCAAAAAAATTGGGATGGGGTTGCACATTATGCCCATAAAATCTCTTCCCCCTGCAAACATCTTGGTGCTGAAGAATTGTCAGGAAAATTGAAAGAAATAGAAATAAAAGCAAGAACAAGAGAAAATGTAAACGATATTGGTTCCCTGGTATTGGAAGTTGAACAAGAAATTGAAATTTTAATATCTAATATAGGTAACTACCTGGAGAACCGGAAAACAGGTTGATTATGGCTCTATACATCCTTAAAAATTCCATTAAATTGATGAATAGGTGAAAAATATTAGCTATTTTTCCTGTAAATTTTAATTCACCTAGAATTATATTAAAACCTGTTGTCAAATGTATATGTTGCAAAAAAATATAATTCTACCTTTAGCCCCTCGGTATTCTCATGGTTTAATCAATTCCTTGTCGTGTAAGTTAACCCATGAGGATTTTATCCTGTAAAAGTGTTTGTAATGATGAATGGAAAACCCTTTAAAATATTTGTAGATGAAGATAATGAATGGTATAACAGGCTCTTTGTCCATACCTTGGAACGAAATCCCGATTATGAAATAGAAGCTTATACCACTGGAATGGAATGCCTTAACAATCTTTCCCGGAAACCCGACGTGATTACTTTAGATTATAGGCTCCCGGACATTAACGGGATGGAGGTGCTAAAAAAAGTCAAAGAACAAGATGAGGATATCCAGGTGGTTATGATTTCTGAGCAAGATGAAATCCAGGTAGTGGTTGACCTTTTCAGAAATGGGGCATACGATTACATTGTCAAGTCAAACAATTTAAAGGAAAGGCTATTCAACACGGTTAACAATATTTATAAAGATGCTTGTTTAAAAAAAGAATTAAAAGCCCTAAGAGGCGAAGTAAAGAAAAAATACAGTTTTCAAAAAACGATCATTGGCAACAGTTCCAGCACCCAAAAGATTTATGACTTGATAGACAAAGCCACTCGAACCAATATAACCATTGCCATTACCGGGGAAACCGGGACGGGTAAAGAATTAGTGGCCAAGGCCATTCATTATAATTCCAATCGAGCGAACCAACCTTTCGTGGCAGTTAACGTGGCCGCCATCCCCGAAACATTGATAGAAAGTGAACTATTTGGCCACGAGAAAGGGGCATTCACCGGGGCCATCACTCGCCGGATAGGAAAATTCGAGGAAGCTATGAACGGAACCTTGTTTTTAGATGAAATTGCCGAAATGGATGTTACCTTTCAAGCCAAATTGCTAAGAACATTGCAAGAAAAAGAGATCGTTAGGATCGGGAGCAATACACCCGTCAAAATAAATTGCCGTATTATCACGGCTACAAACGTCAATTTGCTGGAAGCTTCCAGGGAAGAGAAATTCAGGAAGGATCTCTACTACCGGTTAATGGGGCTACCCATTGAATTGCCTCCCCTCAGGGAACGCGGCAATGATATCCTCTTGTTGGCAAAACATTTTATAGATGAATTTTGCGAAGAAAATGACCTCACCAAGAAATCATTGGATGCGAAAGCTTCTAATAAATTAATGGCTTATTCATTCCCGGGAAATGTCCGGGAACTTCGTTCCATTATCGAGTTAGCGGTTACACTCACTGATGGGGACACCATTTCATCCGAACAGGTAATGTTAGACCAAGGTGACTTACTCTCCACTATACTTTCGGAAGAACTGACCTTGAGGGAATACGAAAAAAAAATTGTTTTTGGCTTCCTGGATAAATATGATCAAAACACCAAACTGGTTGCCGAAAAACTTGGCATAGGCGTCGCTACCATTTACAGGATGATAAAAGAAGATCAAAAAAATTGTTCTAAAAAGGGATAAGAGTTACCAGTAAAATATTATCACTAAACCCAACTAAAAACATCTTAAAATTTTATCATTTTGATAAAAATTAAATCAAAATGATAAAATTCTTATTATGCAATTTTTCACAACCTTTTGAATGACTGAACATAATCACAATCTAACCATGTTGGCACAAGTGTTGCTTAAAAAGTGCAACGAAAACCTAATGGTTATTACTTAACCGGGAAATAAAATAATACAGCGGGTAAGTATTTTTTAAACGAACCAGGAGAGAAGTGAACAATCATCTTTTCCTGGTAAAAAATTAACAATCAATAAATCAGGAGGAATAACTATGGGATCCAAAACAACCAGGACAATTATCACGGTAGGTTTAGCCATCATTCTCATTGCCGGTTCTGCGGTGGGATATTATTTTTATGACAAGAAATCCAAGGAAGTGGACGCTTTAACTGCTCATAAAAGCAACCTTGAACGAAACATGGAGTACAGGGATTCGGTTATCCACGATATGCTTAACACCTTTGAACAAGTTGAGAAAGACATATCAATTGTCAAGCAAAAGCATAACATCATTAGCCTGAATTCTGAAGATCCTGAAATGTCAAATAGTCGAAAAGAAGGCATTATCAGGGACATTCAAATGATGAATACCATGTTGGAAAAAAGTAAAAACAGGGTAAATGAACTGGAAAAGAAATTACGAAACTCCGGGATAAAAATTGGGGCTTTAAACAATAAAATAAATTCTTTAAACAGGCTTTTGGAAGGAAAAGATGCAGACATTGCCCAACTTAAAACCGTTTTGCAAGAAAAAGATTTTAAGATTGATGAGTTGAATAAAACTGTCACCAACTTGGAAGAAGATGTAGCTGTGAAAGAAATTGTTATTGATAAGCAGGAAGAAGAGCTTAACAAAGCCTATTTTGCTTACGGCACTTACCAGGACTTAAAAGAAAAGGGAGTCATTACCAAGGATGGTGGTTTTTTTTGGATCGGGCAAAATAAAACGCTTACCAAGAACATATCAGAAGAAAATTTTACACGTATCGACATCACACAAGTAGATACCATTGATATTCAAACTAAGAAAGCAGAGTTGATCACCACGCACCCGGCCGGTTCTTTCTCCTTTGCGGAAAACGAGAACGGGGAAATAACCTCATTTATCATCAATGACCCGGTTGAATTTTGGAGGGTTTCCAAGTATGCCGTGCTGGAAGTAAAATAGTTCACTTCTCGGGTTTCGTAAGATCCCTGTGCATATTCTTTTTTGCACGGGGATCTTCATTTTTGATCATACCGTAATGAATCATTTGTTTAATAATTTTATTTCACCCTCCTCATAAGATAGTCCTATTGTAATTCCTTATAGTTTTTTTTTAAAATTCTTTAGCTTTCAGAAAATACTTTGAACAATCACCCGGGGTGACCTGAATGATCGCAGCAGGCTCCAGTGAAAAATCCAGGGTCTTCTTTACCGGCCTGGCAAGAACCTCCTACTTTTTCCGGGATCTATTTTAAACTGGGTTCGTGAAAAGAAAAGCAGTCCTGTTTTGTGAAATGCATGATCCATAATTCAAATAATACAGACATAGGTGAAACCTCATAACACTTTTTGTCCAAGATCATTCACGCTATAAAAGCTATCTCTCTCACAGGATGATATTTATACTTATTCATGTTTAATCCCTTCTGGATTATTTAAGCAATGCCGGTAGATGCGAGGA
>CAZOSQ010000150.1:0-7872 GCA_964582245.1 uncultured Bacteroidales bacterium
CTTCATCGTAACAGGAGCGGCTTCCTATGGGGTTAACATGTCCCCAGTATGCTTCATTCTGGGGGTGTATTTTTGGATCACCATATACCTCGCTTGTTGAAGCTTGCAATATTTTTGCTTTTACCCTTTTAGCCAATCCCAGCATGTTGATAGATCCCATCACTGATGTCTTTATGGTTTTTATGGCATTATACTGGTAATGTATGGGTGAAGCCGGGCATGCCAGGTTATAAATTTCATCAACTTCTGCGTAAAAGGAAGTTATAATATCATGCCGCACGAGTTCAAAATAAGGATTACCCACCAGGTGAATAATATTTTTTTTACTACCTGTAAAATAATTGTCAAGGCAAATAACATCATTACCTTCATTCAACAGTCGTTCACACAGGTGGGAACCTATAAAACCCGCTCCCCCTGTTACTAATATTCTCTTCATTCTGTGGAAATAAATTTAGAAGCCTGTTCAGTTTTGTAATTAATTACTTTTCTTCCGATGCTGTAATAAGTAAACCCAAATTCATTCATTTCAGAGGGTTCATAAATATTTCGACCATCAAAGATAACTTTATTTTTCATTAATTTTTCTATAACATTATACCTCGGCACCCTAAATTCTGTCCATTCGGTGACAACAACCAGGGCATCCACATCCACGAGAGCCTCGTATTGGTCTTCCACAAGTTCTATTTTTCCATCAAGCTTTCTCTTGGCTTCATTCATGGCAACAGGATCATATGCTTTAACTTTGGCTCCCTCTAAAAGTAACTTCTCGATAATTACCAATGATGGGGCTTCTCTCATATCATCAGTTCGTGGTTTAAATGATAATCCCCACATTCCGAATGTTTTGCCCTTGAGGTCACCCTTGAAATGTTCTTTTATTTTGTAAAACAAGATGAGCTTCTGTTTATCATTCACGTTTTCCACTGATTTTAGGACTTCCAGGGAATAATTATAGGAGTCCGCTGTCCTGATTAAAGCTTTCACATCTTTAGGAAAACAAGAGCCACCATAACCAATGCCGGGGTAAATGAATTTATTTCCTATCCTGCTGTCACTTCCTATTCCTTTTCTAACGGAATTAACATCGGCACCTACAATTTCACAAAGGTTAGCTATATCATTCATGAAGCTTATTTTGGTTGCTAACATTGAATTGGCCGCATATTTAGTCATTTCAGCCGAGGCAATATCCATGAACAATAGAGGGTGTCCATTTAAAAGAAATGGTTTATACAATCTCCTGATTATTTTTTCGGCTTTTTCTGATTCTACACCCACCACTATTCTATCGGGTTTAAGAAAATCTTCTATGGCATCACCTTCTTTCAAGAATTCAGGATTGGAAGCAACATCGAAAGAGAAATTAACATTTCTTTTACTTAATTCCTCTTCCACGGCTGCTTTAACCTTCTTTGCGGTTCCTATGGGCACCGTGCTTTTGGTAATCACAACCAGGTAGTTTTGCATGTATTTACCTATTTCACGGGACACACCCAGTACATATTGCAGATCTGCACTACCATCCTCGTCCGGTGGAGTACCTACGGCAATAAAAACAGCCTCGCATTCGGCAATACTATCTTTTAAACTGGTGGAAAAGAATAACCTTTTCTTTTGAACATTATTTTCTATCAATGTTTCTAACCCAGGTTCATAAATAGGGACTTTTCCTTTTTTAAGGTTATTTATTTTTTGTTCATCTATGTCTATACAAGTTACAGAAATACCTGTTTCTGAGAAACATGTTCCTGTTACCAATCCAACATATCCTGTACCAACAACAGCAATTTTCATAATTTATGTAATTATTTCCTTAAATTAAAATGTAAATATATAAACTTTTATTTTTCCCATGCCTAATTAAATACTAGAAATAACAACAATTTTTTTCTTTTTTTAGTTCTATTTTATTATAATTGTCTTGAATAGTTAGATTATTTTATTAATTTAGCATATTGAAAAATAAGTAATTAATATTTTTTTTTATCCACGTCAAACGTTATGCTTTTTCATATAGTTTAACTTGCCTGGATAAAACATATTAAACATGCTCATTTTTTTCTATAAAAATCCTCTTTTTTAGGAAATAAGTTATATTTTTGCAAACTCAATTTTTTAAAAAAGAATATAAATACAATTAAGAGAGAATTAAATATTTATAATGTCTAATTTATTAAATAACTAAACTTAATCTTGCATGGTAGAAAAGGAACAAAATTTTAATAATGAAGAATTAGAGCAGGCAGAAGGCACTAATGAACAGGAATCCAAGGAAAAAAAGACTGTTAAGGAGGAAGTGGTGAACGAAGATGAAAATCCTGAAGATTTTGAAGAGTCAGATGAAGATATTGAAGAATCCGATGAAGATGTTGAAGAAGAAGAGGAAGAGGAAGAAGATGTTGACGGGGATGACGAAGAAATTATAAGACAAGTAAAAGTTAAATCCAGGGAATCCGAAAAAGATTTTGATTGGGAAAGATATGCAAGTGAGGAAAAAGCATATACTGAAGATCAAAAGAAACAATATGAAAAAATGTACGATGACACTTTGTCCGTTATATCTGTAAACGAGGTTGTTGATGGTACAGTTATCTCGATGAACAAAAGGGAAGTTGTTGTCAACATAGGATATAAATCAGAAGGTGTTGTCAGTATGAGTGAGTTTAGGTATAACCCTGAACTTGCCATTGGTGATATCGTTGAAGTTTACGTGGAAAGCCAAGAAGATAAAAAAGGTCAACTTGTCCTTTCTCACAAGAAGGCAAGGGTACTTAAATCATGGGATAGGGTAAATGAAGCCCTTGAAAAAGATGAAATTATCAAGGGGTACATTAAATGTCGTACAAAAGGTGGAATGATTGTCGATGTTTTTGGTATAGAGGCTTTCTTACCGGGTTCGCAAATAGATGTGAAACCTATTCGTGATTACGATGTATACGTGGGTAAGACCATGGAATTTAAAGTGGTAAAAATTAACCACGAGTTCAAGAATGTTGTTGTTTCACATAAAGCTCTTATAGAAGCAGAACTTGAACAACAGAAAAAGGAAATTATTGCCAAACTTGAAAAAGGACAAGTTCTTGAAGGAACTGTCAAGAACATTACTTCTTATGGTGTATTTATTGACCTGGGAGGTGTTGATGGGCTAATTCATATTACTGATTTATCATGGGGTAGAGTAAATCATCCAGAGGAAATCGTTCAGTTGGATCAAAAATTAAACGTGGTTATCCTTGATTTTGATGATGATAAAAAACGAATTGCATTAGGTCTTAAACAACTTACTGAACATCCATGGGATAAATTAGATCCGAATTTAACCGTTGGAGATAAGGTAATGGGTAAAGTTGTGGTATTGGCCGATTATGGTGCTTTCGTTGAAATAGCTCCCGGTGTTGAAGGATTGATCCACGTTTCTGAAATGTCTTGGTCTCAACATTTAAGAAGTGCCCAAGAATTTTTTAAAGTAGGTGACGAAGTGGAAGCACAAATATTGACCCTTGATAGGGAAGATAGAAAAATGTCCCTTGGAATAAAACAACTAAAACAAGATCCTTGGGAAAAAATAGAGGAAAAATATGCTGTTGGCAGTAAACATACTGCAAAAGTTAGGAATTTTACTAACTTTGGTGTATTTGTTGAAATTGAAGAAGGTGTGGATGGGTTAATTCATATATCTGATCTATCTTGGACCAAGAAAATTAAACATCCGGCTGAATTTACTTCAATAGGAGAAGATATTGATGTCGTGGTTCTAGAAATTGATAAAGAAAACCGTAGGTTGAGTCTTGGTCATAAACAACTTGAAGAAAATCCATGGGATGTATTTGAATCAGTTTTCGTGGTTGATTCTATTCATGAGGGTACGATTACAGAATTTATTGATAAAGGAGCTATTGTTGCTCTTCCATATGGAGTCGAAGGTTTTGCAACACCCAAACACCTGGTGAAAGAAGATGGTACATCTGCCCAACTGGATGAAAAATTACCTTTTAAAGTAATTGAATTCAATAAATCTGCTAAACGAATTATTGTTTCTCATTCGCGGGTTTTTGAAGATGAAAGAAAAGAAAAGGAAACTTCAGAAAGAAAGGAAAAAGATGCTAATGTGAAGAAAACAACCCGGAAAATACAAGGAAATATTGAAAGAACAACCTTGGGTGACATTTCTGAATTAGCAGCTTTGAAATCTGAAATGGAAGGTTCCAATAAACAAGAAAAAACGAAAAAGACAGGAGAAAAAAAATCTGAAAATAAGGAAGGAAACGAGGAATAACTTATTTATTAGATTTAATTATTAAATTAGATTATAGTATGGAATTTAAGATTGAAAAACTAGAAGATTATACATTGATTCAGGTACTGGAGGAAAAGCTTGATACTCATATTGCTCCTACATTGAAATCAGAATTGGTTTTGATATTTGGCAATGGAGAAAAGAATATAATTCTTGATCTTAGCAATTGCCGATATTGTGATTCTTCTGGTTTAAGTGCTATTCTTGTTGCCAATAGGCTTTGTAAAAATGCCAATGGGACTTTTGTATTAACAGGTCTTAATGATGCCGTGGAACGTTTAATAACAATTTCACAATTGGATACTGTATTGAATATTACAAATTCAGTTGATGCCGGGGCAAAATTAATTCAAGAAAATAATTAATTTTCCAGCTTGTCTTTTTCATTAACAATATTAGGAAGTAGTTCAGCATTGCCTACTTCAAAAAGATTTCCAACTGCTCATTTGCTTAATGTAAATGAGCAGTTTTTTTTAATTGATTGTGGTGAAGGTACTCAAATTCAATTGAGGAAATATGGGTTGAATTTTGGAAAAATAAACCACATTTTTATTAGTCACCTGCATGGTGATCATACATTTGGCTTGGTCGGGTTATTATCTTCATTCGCTTTACTTGGAAGAAAACATTCTTTGCATGTATTCGCACCGTCGAACTTGGAACAAATTATTGAAAGCACTTTCCGTTTCTATAACATTCAATTGCCTTTTAAATTGATTTATCATGTTCTAGATAATAAGAGCCTGGAGATGATATATGAAGATGATAAAATGTTTGTAAATTGTTTTCCACTTGAACATCGAATTCCAACATATGGATTTTTCTTTAAGGAGAAACCCAGGGAAAGAAATATTAAAAAGGAGGCTATTGAAGATTATAATATTCCCATTAAAGATATTGTGAAGATAAAAAAAGGTGCCGATTATATATTACCCAACGACAAGGTAATCAGTAACAAAGAAATTACATTACCACCCTATCAACAACGTTCATATGGATTTATCACTGATACTTTGTTTAATGAGGGATTCGCTGAGCACGTGGAAAATGCTGATCTCCTTTACCATGAAGCCACTTTTTTGCATAAAGATATTGACAAAGCTAAGAACACGTTCCATTCTTCTGCTTTGCAGGCCGCTATTTTAGCCAATAGAGCTAAGGCCAAGAAATTACTAATTGGACATTTTTCCGCGAGGTATAAAAATCACCAGCCATTTATTGATGAAGCACGTTCATCATTTGAACATTCACATGGCGTCAATGACGGAGACGTTTTTGATGTTGAATTGACAAGAGAATCAGAATAATTACTTTTTTTGTTTTCTTCAATGATAAAAAGTATATCTTTGCGAGAAATTTTATTTAGACACCTAGTTCCCTTTAAAATCGTGGTATATGTTTTTGTTTTTCAGAATATTCACTATTTTAAAGATTTACTAGCTTAAATTTTACAAGAGTGCAGGAAGAAATATTGATAGTAGATTTTGGTTCGCAGTACACTCAATTAATTGCTCGCAGGATACGGGAACTTAATGTTTATTGCGAAATATACCCTTATAATAATTTACCCGCCATTGATAAAAAAGTAAAAGGGGTAGTTTTATCCGGGAGTCCTTTTTCTGTAAGAGATAGTAAATCACCTGTTTTAAATCTCGAGAGTATAAAATCAAAATTACCCGTTTTAGGCATTTGTTATGGAGCTCAATACATGGCTCAACATTATGGGGGAGAGGTTATTCCTTCTAATAAAAGGGAATATGGAAGGGCTTTGTTCCAAGTAGTGGATAAAAATGATAAATTATTCAAAGATGTTGAAAACAACTCCCAGGTGTGGATGTCACACGGAGACACTATAATTTCATTGCCGGATAATTACTTAATAACAGGAAGTACTAATGATGTAAAAGTAGGATCTTACAAGGCAAAAGGTGAAGAGACTTATGGTATTCAATTTCACCCCGAAGTTTTTCACACTACAGAAGGAAAAAAAATTCTAGAAAATTTTGTCGTTGGTATTTGCAATTGTAAGCAAGATTGGACACCTGTTTCTTTTATAGAAGATACTGTTGAATACCTACAGCGCGAACTAAAAAATGAAAAGGTAATTTTAGGATTATCCGGTGGGGTTGATTCGTCCGTTGCTGCAGTGCTTCTGCATAAAGCCATTGGAAAACAACTAACATGTATTTTCGTGGACAATGGCCTGTTGAGGAAAAATGAATTCCAAGCTGTGATGGATTCTTATCAAAAGATGGGATTAAATGTCATTGGAGTTGATGCTGGTAAGAAATTTTTAGAAGGTTTAGCAGGAGTGGTTGATCCGGAAGCTAAAAGGAAAAGTATCGGTAAAAATTTCATAGAAGTTTTTGAATCAGAAGCAAAAAAGATAAAGGACGTTAACTGGTTAGCACAAGGTACTATTTATCCAGATGTAATAGAATCCATATCGGTAAAAGGTCCATCAGCAACTATAAAGTCGCATCATAATGTTGGAGGTTTGCCTGAGAAAATGCATTTGAAGGTAATTGAACCTCTTAAACTTTTATTTAAGGACGAGGTAAGAAAAGTTGGTTTAGCCTTGGGTATAGATTCCAAATTAATTTCTCGCCATCCCTTTCCAGGCCCGGGCTTAGCTATAAGGATTATTGGTGATATCACCCCTGAAAAAGTAGCTATTTTACAAGAAGTGGATGATATATATATATCGGGTTTAAGAAATCATGGATTATATGATAAGGTTTGGCAAGCGCTTGCTATCTTGTTGCCCATACAATCGGTGGGTGTAATGGGGGATGAAAGGACATACGAGAATGTTGTGGCTCTTCGTGCTGTTACATCAACGGATGGTATGACAGCGGATTGGGCACAATTACCTTATTCTTTCCTGGCACAGGTCTCAAATGAAATAATAAACAATGTGAAGGGAATAAATCGCGTTGTTTACGATATAAGTTCAAAGCCACCCGCTACAATAGAGTGGGAATAATAATTATTCACTTTTTACCGGTTATGACGGGGAAATCAAAGAGGAGGAAATATCTCTTGTTAACCCGGTTTATGTTAACCCAACTTGAAAAAAACAATATATAATTATCTGGATAAAAGAGTCTAACGTTATGATAATTTACAATTGGGTCACTACTTTTACTGTTTTTAGCCTTGGGATATCCTAAAATTTTGTTGAATAATTTGATAATTAAGTTTGTGCGCCTTGATTCTGGTAGTGTATATGTTACTTGATACAACTAGAATCCGGTAACTGGCAATCTTACAAGGTTTGATGTTCCATTTACCGTGAACTTAATACTTTCCGTGAAAACATCGCCATTTTTTAAAAGGATACTGTCACCCGGCCCGTCAATTTTAGATATTGCCTTGGAAATCGTCTTGAACGGAGAAGAATTATTCGTACCATTATTTAAATCATTCCCCCCGGGGGCTTTTTTTAATAAATTTTTGTTAAGTCAACAAGTAAAAAAAGGTGTCCAATATTAGAAAGGACACCTTTTAAATACCATACCTTTACATCATAATCATGAAGCACAAAGAGACATGAATAAAACCTCATC
>CAZOSQ010000151.1:0-7857 GCA_964582245.1 uncultured Bacteroidales bacterium
AAAAAGGTTCTTAATAATAATTCACCTCTTGAATAATTTTCTTGATGTTTAATTATTAGCTTCATAGGGATTAATTTTTTAGGGATTAATAATTAATAAAAGAATTTAAAAAAATGATTTGTTAAGTTAAAAATATCCTATTTTTTAGTTAAAATATTAATAATGATTCATTATACTTACACAATCAAAAAAAAGTTACTTTTTATGTTTGTATTCTTCTTCTATAAAAATATAATCCCTACATTTCCTACACAATTAATCAACATTTCAGAACTTTTACTCGCCAAGCACTTCTTTTAGTTTATTTTCGAGGGCATTTCCTCTTAACCCTTTTGCCAATACAACTCCTTCCCGGTCTAGCAGCACGGTATATGGAATTCCTTTAACTCCATACAAGGGAACGACTGGTGAAGCCCACTGTTTCAAGTCACTCACGTGAACCCAATTTAAATTATCACTTTCTATAGCTTTCAACCAACCTTCCTTGTTCTTGTCAAGAGAAACTCCAAATATTTCAAATCCTTTATCTTTATATTCCTGGTAAATTTTCACAACATGTGGATTTTCCCTGCGACAAGGCCCACACCAAGAGGCCCAAAAATCAATTAAAACAACTTTTCCTCGAAGGGAAGATAATTGAATTTCTTTTCCTTCTGGGCTGGGAAGCTTGATGTTGGGAGCTTCGGAACCCAGGGGGAGTAGGTTTTCCTGGTGAACCTTTTGATTCAAATCCATGACAAACTTGTTTTTGGGATAATTTTGGGATAAAGAAGTACTTATATTTTCATATAACTCTTTATCTTCTTTCAAGGAAAAATTTTCTAAAAACGCCAACGTAGCTAGTTCAGATTTATTTGTTAAAAGCTTTTGTTTTAGATGGTTTCTTTTTTCTATTTCCATCTGTTTTTTATACTCTTCTGCTTTCACATCAAAATCATGAAGTTCCTTAAAGGTAGATATAATAAATTTTGATTGCTTTGATCCTTCAATTTTGGCACCATACATATCTTGAGCATCAAGGTAAATTGATACCTTGTCACCTGGCTCAAAGGCAAGGATAAGTTGGCGTTTTTCATCTAGTTCCAGCCGGAAAAAACTTGCTGCAACTAAGGGAAATTCTGCTTTAAAAACTCCATTGGAATCTACACCCGGAACAACTACTTGTTGGCTGTTCTGTAAATTGCGGAAAGTTATCTTTGTGAGATTGGAGTTTGCTAATTTTCCTTCTATAGTTACTTTGTCTTGTTGCGAGAAAAGAGAAATAGGTATACTTAATATCAGGTAAATAAATAACCCGGGAAAATTGATTTTTTTCATTTTTACCAATGTTTTAACTATTACTTTTTAATTACTGAAAAATAAGCATAATCATTTTATTTTTCAATAGAAATAATATTCTTTTTCTTAATAAACAGTTAAATCATTGAAAGTTAAAATTATATATGGTGAAAAAAAGGGGGGTGTAAATAAAAAGTAAAAAGTAAAAAGTAAAAAGTGAAAAGCTATGGAGTATATTTATTCGTATTCAACTTGCACGTATTTTATTTCAAGATCTAAAATGGAAGCATAGTATTCACCTCTTTCTAGAATATCATCATCTCCTGCTTCGTAATACCAAACAATTTCAAGATTTTTTCCATGTTCTTTTATTATTTTCAATTCTTTAAACATTTGTAACAGGTATTTCGAGGTACCACTGTTAAAATATTCAAGTTCTATTTCAATTTTAGTGGGATTATACGGGTTTTTGCAATATTCTTGCAACCACAATAATATGCTATCATAAAATTTTGAAGGGTCTTCCGGTATTGAGCGCCCTGTAATTTTTAAATAACCATCTTTTACAAAATTAATTCTAGGTGTTTTTTTGGTATTTTCAATCATCAAATCATTCATTCTGCATATATTTATAAAAAATAATAAAATGATCATCTACGGATTATTATATTCTACGTAGTTTGGGATAATAAAGTTATAACTATGGACAAAAAAAATAATAATTTTTCTATATTATTTAAAGCATTGGAATATGCATCTGTTAAACATGAGAACCAACGAAGGAAAGGAATAAAAAAAAGGCCGTATATCAACCACCCCCTTAAAGTGGCTAGTGTCCTTTCCAGGGTGGGACATGAAAATGACCTGGACCTATTAGTGGCAGCTCTCTTACATGACGTGGTGGAAGACACGAACACTGAACCCGGGGAAATCGAGGATTTGTTTGGAACAAAGGTAAGAGAAATAGTCATGGAGGTCACGGATGATATGAGTTTGTCCCAGGAGAAAAGAAAAAAGTTACAAGTTGAAAATGCCCCTTTTTTATCAGATGAAGCAAAAAAAATTAAAATTTCGGACAAAACCTGTAATATTTTAGATTTAATCGATTATCCCATTTTGTGGACTAAACGAAGAAAATATGATTACGTTCTCTGGTGCGAAAAAGTCGTTGCCGGATGTGAAGGGGTAAACCAGCAACTTGAAAGTCATTTTCAAGAAGCAGTTATAGCCGCGAAAAAGAAATTCCCAATTACCATGAAATATAAGTAATTATAGAATTTAATGCTATGCACCATATTTTTGAAGTTTTGTAGCATGCGCCATTGCTAGGGGTAACAATTCTTTCGCGTAAATAGTACCAATCTCCCCTTGCAAACAAGATTTTTCATTAAATCCCCCGGATTTTACATGACGCGTGTAAGGAGCGTGAAGTAGGACAGGAACAGGGTGCCAACTATGAGCTTTCATAGAAGGCGGGGTTGAATGATCTCCTGTAACTATTAATACATCTGGTTTATGATCAAGTAAAATGGAAAGAGCCTGGTCCATTTCTTCAATTACTTTTATTTTACCGGCTAAATCCCCATCTTCCCCTGTTTTGTCAGTGTATTTAAAATGGCCGAAGACGAAAGTGTGTTCCTTCATTGCCCTTGTTATATCTTTGCACACCTCATTAGCTGTTTTTGACTCATAAACCACGGGAATACCTAACAACCTTGAAACTCCCCGGTACATGGGATAACCTGCAACAGCGGCAGGATTTAATTTATACCTTTCTTTAAAAGAAGGCCAATTGGGCAATTGAGCAAATCCCCTGGCAAGGAAAAAATTAGCTTTAGATTCGTCCTTTAGAATATCTTTCACCTGGTTAAGTAATTCTTTAACTATCTTGGCAGTTTTAGACTCTTTTGACCCGGATGTAGGATCAATAGGGTTAACATTAGTCTCTTGGGGGTCGGTATCTGGTACATCATCATCCAAATCTTCTCCTCTTAGTACCATAAGTACCCTATGTTCTGAAACCGTTTCCAGGAATAATTCTATACCGGGAGGAGTGGATATATGATCTTTAACTTTTTTTAAAATTCTTTGATTTTCCCCCGTTGAAATTCTCCCAGCCCTCCTATCTGCAACTTTCCCATTTTCATCGAGGGTGCAGAAGTTTAAACGAGCTGCAATATCTCCTTTTTTTAATTTAAATTCGACTCCTAATGCACTTAACACTCCCCTCCCTACTTTATAAATTAAAGGGTCATATCCAAATAATCCAAGGTGACCCGGTCCGCTACCGGGAGTAATAGCTGGGGCAACCGGGTATATTTGTCCAAGTGCACTTTTTTCAGCTAGTTTATCTAGGTTAGGGGTATTGGCAATTTCTAAGGCGGTACCTTTTTCATTGTTATCGCAGTCACCTATACCGTCCATGACTAACAAAACAATTTTTTTGTCGTTTTCTTCAGCCAACGAACTAATAACATTTCCATATTTATCTTCCATAAACAATGTTTTATTTTCAAAACAAGGTTAAGAAGGGGAATGTTTAACTTTCGTGTTCAAAAAGTTTTTTGAATCTTCTTTTAGAATTTCCTTGTATTTTAGGTAAGAACCGTAAATAAAAGACCCGGGGTTTTAAATCTTTCCAGGGACAACAGTATCTCTACTAATGCCATGCCAGGTGTAAGATGATTATTGAGAATCTGCCGCAAACCTGATTAGAAGGTATCCTGGCTGCTATTTAAATATGACGCATCGTATCCTATCATGCAGGTAAAAACAAACATATCCCTTGAGTGAGAACAATATTAATCACCAATACCAATTATTAAGTCATAATTTACAATTAAAATGGTTTTTTATCCTTATTCAAATTGGCGAATAATGCAGCTCCAACTATCCCTGCATTATTTAAGAGTTCTGCAGGTAATATGCGGGCCTGGACCGTGAGGTGTTGAAAAAATTTATCCTTTTTCTTGCTAGCTCCACCACCGATAATAATTAAATCTGGCCACAACAGTTGTTCCAGGTAATTCAAATATTTATCAAATCTTTTGGCCCAAATATCCCAGGACAAGTCATAATTTTTTCGAGCCGAATCAGAAGTATATTTCTCCGCATCTTGTCCATTTAAAATGATATGACCCAATTCTGTATTTGGAACCAATTGTCCTCCACTAAAAATTACGGTTCCTAATCCTGTGCCAACCGTGATTAAAATTACGACCCCGGAATTGGATTTTCCTGCACCAAATTCCATTTCAGCCAATCCTGCTGCATCAGCATCATTAACCACGTAAGCAGGGCAACCTGTCTTTGATGATATTAACTTGTTGACATTTGTACCAATCCAACTGTGATCAATGTTTGCTGCAGTTCGTGCAATTCCGTTTTGTATTACAGCCGGGAAACCACACCCGATGGATCCTTTCCAATTAAAATGCTCTGCAATTTCCTGTATAATATCAGCTACCTTTTCTGGCGTAGCTGGAAAGGGGGTAGGTATCCTGTAACGCTCATTTACAAGTTCTCCAGTTTTAATATTCACCGGAGCTCCTTTTATTCCAGACCCCCCGATATCAATCCCCAGGACATTTTTTGTTTTTATCATCATAAATTCAAGGTTTTTGAATGATATATTTTTAAATATTTTTATGTTGATAAGCATGCTACATGGGTAAATTATCGTAATTTTTATCTAGAACAGGATTAACCAATTAGCAAACTTAATAATTCAATGAACATACACTGGTTTATTTTCATCCCATAGCATTCATTGTATACCACGGGGATCATCAGTTAAATTTATCCTTTGATGCACTTCATGATTCGTCAAAGGTGTATTATATAATAATGAATGTTTCTCATTATTGATTTGCAAAAATATTCAATTATATAAATAAAAGGGTAGTTTTTACAATTTTTATATGATATAATTTTTCTATTATAATATTTTTTGTATATATTACGAATGTAATTTTTACAATTTCTTTTCTTTAAAAAAAAATGATATGGATATTTTTATAAAAGACCTACTCAATAATAAAACTAGGGTGATAATACCTAATTTCGGATCATTTATTAAAAGGCCGGGAGAGGAAAATGAAATAGTTTTTAATGAATTTTTAAAATTCGATGATGGTGTGTTATTGGAATATTTAGTTGAAAAGAAAAAAATAGAAAAAGATGCTGCCAAAAAAGAAATCTCGAATTATGTAGATGAAATCCAAAAAGCTTTTCAACAAGGAAAAGAATTTAAAGTAGGTGATTTAGGAAGTTTAAAGAAAAATGAAAGTGGAAAAATTGAATTTGTTAGTAAAGGAGGAGGCAAAGTTTCATCATCCTCATCAGCACCAACATCTACATCTAACCCTTCAGCATCTACACAATCATCACCTGCAAAAACAACTTCACCGCCACCCCCGGCTACTCCACCACCCCCAGCAAAAGAGCAGCCCAAACCACAAGAAAGTGTAAAACCTTCGGCGAGTTCTTCTTCAGCTAGTGGAACAACTGGTGGTGGAAAAACAGAACCTGTATTTAAAACTACAAGATATAAAGATGCTATAAAAGATTTTCAAGAAGAAGAGAAGAAAAAATCAGCATCCACAACAAGTGACAACCCTGTTAAAAGTGCTACTGGCTCAACTACTACAGGTAGCACAGCCGCTTCAACCACTGCTTCCTCGTCATCTAAGACATCGTCTCCGGGCGCTAAGTCTTCTACTAAACCATCAGCAGCAAAACCATCTTTCCAAGCTAACCGGAAGAAAGAAAAATCTTCTCCTGGCGGGGGAGGAAAAATAGTTTTATTTTTCTTGGCAGCCCTGTTAATCGGGGGTATAGTTGTTGCCTATTTTTATAAAGAAACTCTATTACCTAAATATTTTGGTCCTAAAGAAGTGATCTCAGAAAATACAGATGAAAAAGATGAAGAAAATTTGGAAACAGCAACTTTAGATGGGGGTGAATCCGATTCTGCACAAGTTATTAATACAGGTATGGATTCTTCGACCGAAGAAGGTATAGAAGAAGAAATGGAGGAAGAGACTTATGAGCCTCCAGTAGAGGAGCCTGTCTATTCCGGTAAAATGTATTACGTTGTAGCAGGTTGTTTTCGTGAACAATGGCGAGCTGAAAAATACAAACAATTTTTGCATGAAAAGGGTTTTAACGAGGCAATAGTTTTTGGCAAGGTTGGAAATTTGCATGCTGTTAGTTATGAGGCTTTTTCATCAAAACAGGCTGCTATGAATCAATTGATGAAGATAAGAGGTGATTATCAAATGAAAGGATGGATAAAATATTACTAACCTTTAGTTAATAAGTAAATTATGATAGAATAACTACTTTGACAAAGAATTATGAAACTATTTAGTTTGTTTTTATCATAATCAAATTTGACATTCTTTAATCTGGGTTAGTTTTATTATTTATTGGTTTGTCTATTCCCGGGAGTATCCCGGTTGAATTTTTCAGTAATAAAATTCTAGAATAAGGAAATATAATTAAAATGGAAGACATTGAACAGGTGACTGATTTTCAAACTATTAATTTAAGTGGAAAAACAATCCTAATTGTTGAGGATGATTATATCAGTAAATATTTCCTCGAAGAACTTTTGCTAGAAACAGGGGCAACTTTAATATATGCCATAGATGGTAAGGAAGCTGTTGAAGAGTGCATTAATAATAAAAAAATTGATCTTGTTTTATTAGATCTAATGCTTCCTGAAAATGATGGGTATTTTGCAGTGAAAGAAATTCGAAAAATAAATAAAAAATTACCTATTATTGCGCAAACTGCATTTGCCATGACAAATGATAGGGAAAAGTGCATTGATGCAGGTTGTTCAGATTATATTACAAAACCGTTAAATCCAAAAGAGCTTTTTTATATTATAGAAAAACATTTATTTTAAAATAAGAAATAGTAATAAAAAGTACCTGTTCTTGCATAATGCTTGTTCTTGGTTGAATTTCTATTTTTTTTCCTAAAACAATACCATTTTCATAGTTGATGATAAAGGAATCCCGGGTGATTTGGCTCAAAACTTTTGAAAAAGGAGCTACCTATATTGCAAACACCTGGTTTTAATGATTTAGATTCTAAATTGGTGCCAACATGAATCCCTTAACCTGGTGTAATCAAATTTTTTTCTATGCTAAGAAAAGAGATGTCATGTTATTTTATAAAAAAGTTGTAAACTTGGAGAATGAAAAAAGATATATCAACAAAAATAGCTTTACTCCGTGGAATAAACGTGGGAGGTAAACGAAAAGTGTTAATGAGTGATTTGAAAGAGTTATTCGAGCAACTTGGTTTCTCGGGGATTCAAACCTATATTCAAAGCGGGAATGTTATTTTTAAAGACCCGGGTAATATTGAAACCATGCAGGTATCCAACGATTTGGAACAATTAATCAAAAGCCATCATGGATTCGAAGTACCTGTTATCGTGATGGATTCCACTGAACTGGCAGAATTAATCATGGCCAATCCTTTTTACGGGGAAGAATTTGATATAGAAAAACTATACGTGGTTTTCCTGGAAAAACCACCATTGGGAAATAATGTTAAAAATCT
>CAZOSQ010000152.1:0-7857 GCA_964582245.1 uncultured Bacteroidales bacterium
AATTTATCCCGGAATAGAATATCAAATGAACCTTGTATCAAGTTACACAGATGATAATGTACTCTTGGATTTACTTGTAGATAAGCCTGAAAATTTAGACTTAATCAATTATTTAATAAACCAAGATTATTCATCCATTGGTGCCGGTGGTGAAGAAAAACAAATTGCCATTTGGACATTGATAGATGATATTACCCCTACACCTGAAATTGCACGCATGGATTATGATCAAAACGTGGTAGATTTAATGGTGGCTGATGCAATTGCAAATGGAGAAGGTTTTGAGCCCCATTGCGGTGAAAAAGTACTTGTAATTGCGGATCCGGGAGTTCGTGATGATCCCGCTTTAAAATCACAAGTAACCATTGCGCAAATTACTACTGTAGCCATTGATAATGTATGCACCTCAACCACTGGCATTCTTGATGCTTGGGGCGAAGGAACTCCTTTCGGCGGGGATGGGTGGTCAATGTACTTAAATTACTGTTTTGAATAAGATAATACACCTTTAACTTGAAGGAGCCGTCTAAAAATAGATGGCTTCTTTTTTTTAGGAAATGTTGTAACCATAGGTATTTAATTATCTGGAATTAAATCCTAACCTACCCTGTTAAATCATATCATTTATTAGAATTTAACAATTATTCAACTTAAATCAAGGAAATTGTTATATTATAATGATATAAATATAATCTTATTTTGAAAATAGTTGTAATTAAATAATCTGTTGTTGGAAAAAAAGCTGAGGGTTAATTTTTATTTAAATGGTTATAAAAAAAGCCACCCCCGGGGAGGCAGCTTTAAATATTGAATCTTTTTAATAAGAATTACTTGTAAAGAGCTCCATAAGTTTGACAAGCCCTGTAATCGGATCCCTCTTTATCCATTCCATAAGAATCCCAGGCACTTGGACGGAATATTTTATCTTCGTCCACGTTGTGCATGCAAACTGGTATTCTCAGCATGGAAGCTAATGAAATTAGATCAGCGCCAAAATGCCCATATCCAAATGCACCATGATTAGCGCCCCATTTCGCCATCACGGTATAAACATCCTTAAAGGCACCTTTACCCGTAATATTAGGCGCAAACCAAGTTGTAGGCCAGGTAGGATTAGTTCTTTGATCAAGTTTTTCATGAACATCATCGGGAAGTTCAACGGAATATCCTTCTGCAATTTGAAGAACCGGTCCAAGTCCTTTTATCATATTGATTCTACTCATGGTCACGGGCATACCTCCTAATGTTACATAACCGGAAGAGTATCAACCTCCCCTAAAATATTCTTGTTCTGCAGGATACCATGTAGTTGCTTTTAAACAAGCATCTGCTTCTTGTTCGGTAATATCCCAGAAAGGTTTCATGGCGGGTTTACCATCAATTTTTTGACGGCCTGTTCCATCAAGAGATGCAGAACCAGAATTAATGAGATGAATGAGACCATTTTCTGCCCTACCGTTTAATTGGTATCCAGTCACTCGTTTTACCGCATCTGGGCTCCAATAGGTACGCACATCAGCAAAAACTTGTGCTGTATTTGTTACAAGATGACCAAAAAGCATGGCAATTCCATTTAGCGAATCGTTTTCCGTGGCCACCATGAAAGGTTGACGAATGCCATTCCAATCAAATGACGAATTTAATATAGCCTCCATGAAATCTCCATTGGGAAAATGATCTGTCCACTGACGTTGTCCTTGGAAACCAGATACCAAGGCATTATGCCCATTTGCTTCCTCGCCAAAACCAGCTTTAGCAAGTTCAGGGTTGCCTATCATTAAATCTTTAGCTATTAAGGTCATTTTCACCACGAATTCCCAAGTATCATCTTTTTCTTGACGAGACTTTTGTTTACCCGGTGCATTGGAATCTTTTCCTTCTTTACAATTTTCCTTGACCCATTTTAATGCTTTTTCATATTCTTTTTTATCGTAGATACCTTCATTAATTCTCCGGGTGAATTCAGTCATATCTACATATTCGTTGCGCATTCCCAGGAATTCTTGAAAGAAATCTTCAATAATAATTGAACCAGCTATTCCCATTGAAACAGATCCCATCGAAAGATATGATTTTCCTTTCATGGTAGCAACAGCCAATCCTGCCCGTGCAAAACGAAGTAACTTCTCTTGTACGTCCCCGGGAATATTTTTATCCCCCGCATCCTGTACATCCATTCCATAAATTCCAAATGTTGGTAAACCTTTTTGGTTACACCCTGCCAGTGCAGCAGCCAAATATACAGCACCAGGACGTTCTGTTCCATTAAAACCCCAAATTGCTTTGGGTATATATGGATTCATATCAATAGTTTCAGAGCCGTAGCACCAACATGGAGTAACAGTCAAAGACAACCCGACACCTTCTTTTTCAAATTTATCAGCCGCTTTTGCGGCCTCCGCCACACCACCAATACAAGTATCTGCTATCCCACACTCAATCTTACTCCCGTCCGGATGTCTTAAATTAGAAGAAAGAAACTCGGCTACATTTTTGGCCATCCCCATGGTTTGGCCTTCCAGGGATTCTCTAACTCCCCCTAAACGCCCGTCTATTGCCGGACGGATTCCTATTTTGGGCAATCTACCTTGTAATCTTAATGGTTTTTCTGACATTGCACTTTTTTTAAATTAATATTCTATTTTTATAAATATAAGTGTTATTTTTACACTTATTTTATCTAATACAAATTTAAAATATATATTTTTAAAAACAAAAACTTATCATAAAACATTGAAAAACTATTATGGTGGCTATCAACAGTATTATGTGGCCTTAGATTGTGTTATATTCGGGTTTAACGGGGAGTCCCTGGAAATTATATTGATCAAAAGAAATTTTGAACCAGGATTAGGCCAATGGGCTCTCCCGGGCGGATTCCTTGGGCAAGAGGAAAGCCTTGAACAAGGTTCTCAACGGGTTTTGCAAGAATTAACAGGTCTCACCAAAGTCTTCATGGAACAATTTCATACTTTTAGTGATCCTAAGCGTGATCCCGGGGCTCGAATAATTTCTACCGGATTCTATGCATTGATAAAAATTGAAGAGTTTGATAAAAAACTAGTTGAAAATCATAATGCATTTTGGAAACAAATTAATGAACTCCCCTCCTTGATGTTTGATCATAAAAACATAATAGATAAGGCTGTAGAGAATTTACATGCTAGGGCAAAATCCCAACCCGTGGGATTTGAACTTCTTCCTGAAAAATTTACTTTGCCACAGTTACAAAAATTATACGAGGCGATTTTTCAATCTTCTCTTGATAAAAGAAATTTTAGAAAAAAAATCATGTCCATGGGAATCCTGGAAAAATTGGATGAAAAAGATAAATTGTCTTCCAAAAGAGGTGCTTTTTTGTATAAATTCAATAAATCCAAGTACAGTAAAAAATTACAACAAGGATTTAGTTTTGATATATAGCAATATAAAACTTGAATTATACTTAACTTGTTGGCATAAACCCTAACCATTATTACAGTTTAAAACATTAAGCAAGAAAAATAACCCATAAAAAAATAGAGATGAAAAGTTTTAAAGAAGACCTGGATTTTTTGAGAAAATATATCGATATAATCGTACTAGAATCACCTGAAGGTGGAGAATTAGCAGTAAGCGCTGATTTACAAGGAAGAATAATGACCAGCACCTATCCTGGCGAAAAAAATATTAGTCATGGATGGATAAACTATGATTTTTTTGAAAAAGGCGGGAGTATCTCTAACCATTTTCATCCTTATGGTGGCGAAGAGCGATTCTGGTTAGGCCCGGAGGGAGGACAGTATTCTATTTATTTTCCTGTAGGTTCTTCCCAAGAATTTGAAAATTGGAAAGTTCCATCTGAAATAGATACTGAACCTTTTAAGGTGCTAGAACAAACAAAGCAAGCCATTATTCTTGAAAAAAACATGCAGTTATCAAATTTATCCGGGGCTTCCTTTGATCTCCTTGCCCGTAGGGAAATAAAACTTCTTTCTAGGAATGACTTTAAAGATCAAATGAATATTGAAATCCCATCACCTGTTTCCTATGTAGGCTTTCAATCTATAAACAGTATAAAAAATACAGGTAGTTCATCTTGGACAAAAGAAACAGGACTATTGTCCATATGGATACTTAGCATGCTAAAACCTTCCGATACTGCTACCATTGTAATTCCTTTCTTGCCTGGAAAAGCTGGCTCGAAAGCTGTCAATGACATATACTTTGGAAAAATAAGTGACGATAGACTGGTGATAAAAAATAATACAGCATTTTTCAAGGCTGACGGAAAATCTAGGGGGAAAATAGGCATTCCACCACAACATGCAAAACCAATTATAGGGAGTTATGATAAAACAAATGATTTATTAACAATTGCCACTTTTACTATACATCCACAAAAAGACTATGTGAATGCCATATGGGGACAACAAGATAAACCGTATGATGGAGATGTTGTAAATGCCTACAATGATGGACCTGTAGAAGACGGTTCTCAAATGGGTCCCTTTTATGAAATAGAAAGCTCATCTCCCGCGGCAGAATTAAACCCGGGAAAAAATATAATTCATATTCATAACACTTTTCATTTTCATGGTGATCCGGATCAACTCAATGATTTCGTAAAGGATATACTAGGTGTCGGGGTAAAAGAAATTTCGAATATTTTTTGACCCGGGAAACAAGTAAGAAAATAGAACCCATTTTGAAAGTTGCTAAATATAATGCCCATGTTTTACTTCATATGTTTAAATTTGTGACCACATGTGAAATTTGCCACATATTTTAATCATATATCGTGTGTGTCGCTTTATCTCAACAGACATGGCCTGTTTCATTATATTAGTTTCATGGCTTTACTTTGAGTTATGGTAGTTATTATAAATTTATAGCCACCAGGTAATCATTTCTAACCAGACCATGGAAAATTTTGTTAAAACACGGGATACAATACAAAAAGATTAACAAAATAATTTTAAAGTTATTCTGCTGATTTTCAAACAAAATTTATCTTTCAAATGGACTATTGCCCCTGGCATTCTCATTTAAACATCCCTTTAACTAGTGTCTTGTCAATGATAAAGTGTCCTAGCGTTTCAGCCACTACGCAGGGTTTAAGGTGAATCCGATGCGCTTTAATACATGTGACGCGTCACTACCATCTTCCCATTCCATTTCAATATTTATACAACTTTTGTAGATTTCTTTGAAAATTTATCGATCAGCAATGATTGATATAATATTTTTTTAACAATATTTTAACCATCTTTTTATCTATTTATCAATATTTTAAGTATTTCAAAAACCTTTTCTTAACATTAATTTAACATTGAATCTTGGATAAAAAATAAAAACCAATCTATATTTGTCATTTTTAAAATCTAAACAGAATGGAGAATATCTACCTATTCATAGTAGTGTTGCTATTTGTTCTTGCAATTTCAGATTTGATCGTGGGTGTCAGTAATGATGCTGTAAACTTCCTTAATTCAGCATTTGGTTCAAGGGCTGCTTCCTTCCGTACCATCATGATCATTGCTGCTTTGGGAATATTGGTTGGAGCGGTGTTTTCCGGTGGAATGATGGAAGTTGCCCGTAAAGGTATATTCAAACCCGGGATGTTCTATTTTCCTGAAATCATACTAATATTCTTGGCTGTAATGGCTACTGACATCCTATTACTTGATCTGTTTAACACTTTCGGGTTACCTACTTCTACAACAGTTTCCATAGTGTTTGAACTTTTAGGCGCTGCCGTGGGAATAGCCTTAATAAAAGTTTCCATGGATACCGGTATCGGGCAAGTTTCTGATTTTATTAATTCAAGCAATGCTCTTTTTATTATATCAGGTATTTTGTTATCGGTTGCTGTCTCATTCTTCTGCGGGTGGCTCGTCCAGTTTTTCACTCGTATCCTCTTTTCATTCAATTATAAAAAATATCTCAAATATTTTGGCTCTGTATTTGGTGGATTAGCCATTACCGCTATTCTATTTTTTTTATTATTAAAAGGTGCCAAAGGTGCTACTTTTATGACCAATGAAACAGTAAATTTTATCAAATCTAACACCTTTTCCATTCTCTTGATCAATTTTTTGGCATGGTCCCTAGTACTTCAGTTGCTTTATTCATTATTCAAGATCAATATTTTAAAAATAATTGTCTTGGTGGGCACTTTTGCTTTAGCCATGGCATTTGCCGGAAATGACCTTGTTAATTTTATCGGCGTACCTCTTGCTGGTTTTAAATCATACCAACTTTATTTAGCCGAACCCGGTACGGGTGATATGTTTTTAATGAGTGGATTGGCAGAAAAAGTAAAAACCCCCGTGTATTTTCTAATGATTGCTGGAATAATCATGGTTATTACGCTATGGTTATCAAGAAAAGCACGTTCGGTAGTTAAGACTTCACTGGATCTTAGCAGGCAAGAAGAGGGACAAGAAAGATTTGAATCTTATATGTTATCCAGGAGTTTGGTAAGGGGCGGAATTAATCTATCCAGGGGGGTTAGAAATATATTCCCCAAATCATTTATTAAAAAACTGGAAAGCCGATTTAACAGGTCTCCGCTTGATGAAGAAAAGGATAAAAAAGAAGCCGTTTCATTTGATTTGGTAAGGGCTTCTGTAAATTTGATAGTAGCTAGTATTTTGATATCATTTGCCACCTCAATGAAACTACCTTTATCCACGACTTATGTCACGTTCATGGTTGCCATGGGTACATCATTGGCCGATAAAGCATGGAATAGGGACAGTGCAGTATTCAGAATTTCGGGTGTAATCACGGTTGTAGGGGGATGGTTTTTTACTGCATTCAGCGCCTTTACCGTTGCTTTTATTATTGCTATATTGCTAAAATTTGGTGGCTTAACAGCTATAGTTCTGCTAGTACTGCTAATTGCATTTGTGATCTTCAAATCAAACATGGCTCATAAGAAAAGAGTTGAAAAGGAACAAGAACATTCTTTATCTCTTGTGTTCGACAAATATAATTTTCATGAAAAAACACAGGATAACATCACTATTACATTGGATAAAGTAAAAGAAATATATCCGGGAATGATCAGGGCATTGATAGGCGAACAAGTTAAAAAATCTCGAAAAGCAAAAAAAGATCTTAAAGAGGTTAAAAAATCTGTCAAAGATCTAAGAAATAACATTCCGGATGTCATGCACAATTTAGATATTTTAAACGAGGATGTTGGTCATTATTATGTTCAAGTAGTGGATTACTTAAATGAAATGGTAGGAAAATTATACCTGCTTGTCACAAACATATCGGATTATCTTGAAAATGCACATAAACCAGTTACTTTTGAACAAAAAAGAAGCCTGGTTCTCTTAAATGATTTAGTAAACGGATTCCTGGATAAAACTTCTGAAATTATTTTAAATGAAAATTTTTCAAAACTTTCTGAAATAGAAGATGTATACATTAACATAGATGAAAAAGTTAATGATTTGAAAAAGGATCAATTAAAAACAATTAAGAAGAAAAAATCTTCCACGAAAAGTAACATGTTGTTTTTAGATACCGTAAGCGAATCCAAAAATATCTGCCATTATATACTGGAAATGTTAAAATCTTATAAAAAATTAAAACATCATTTTTAAACTCTCTTAAAACCCGGATTAATCCGGATTTTTCTTTTATCATAACATTAATTTATAACCAACACCTTTAATTGTGTGAATAAATTCAGGTCCTATTTTCTCCCGTAATTTTCGAATATGAACATCTATAGTTCTATCCCCAACAACAATTTTTTCCCCCCAAACAACTTTAAATATCTCTTCCCGCGAAAAAACCTTCCCGGGTTTGGACATAAAAAGAGCCAGGATTTCAAATTCCTTTTTTGGTAATACAATC
>CAZOSQ010000153.1:0-7844 GCA_964582245.1 uncultured Bacteroidales bacterium
TAGTGAGCATAGCGGTTTGATTCTTCACCGCAACTAGCCTATGCGCCAGTTTTTTCCTGAGTTGTGACATCTTTTTCCTGTCATCCTTCCTCGAAATTTCAACTTTTTCTTCAGCCATCATGCCATTTCCTGGAGTATTTATGACCGTTTCAACTTCTTTTTTGGAAATTCTTTTCAGGCCATTTACAATGTCTTCTATGGAAAAACCACGCTCTTCCATCATTTTTTGAGCCACAGGGGAAATTTTAACATCCCCGTATTTTTCATCCTTTTTATCTCGCGGAATAGCTTTTTCTTCAACATTATCAATTTTTTCTTCTGTTTGAGATTTTTGGCTTTCTCCTATATTATCTTCTTTTTTCTTGTTTTTTTCCGGGAGGTTTACTTGTTTACTCGTATCTATGGTGCAAGCTGTATCTCCAACTTTTACTGTTTCCCCGGTTTGATAGAGAATTTTAATTTCCCCGCTATCCTTAGCTAGTAAGGGTAAAGTGGCTTTTTCTGATTCTATTTCTCCTATTTCTTGGTCTTTTTCTACTATATCACCATCATTAACCAACCAGTTACCAATTTCAACTTCAGATATACTTTCCCCTGGACTTGGTATTTTAACATCTATAATCATTAATTGAATGTTTTATTTCATTTAATTCTTAATTCAAATCGATTTGTCAAAATATTCATGTTGTTTCATTATCTCCTTCCTCGTCTTACCCATTACACATTGTAGTCCACAATATTTAAGTTGTAGCTCACAATCGCACTTTCTAAAAACCTTTGAGATTATTTCTTCTTGCTGTACCATATGCAATTTATGAAGTCCTACAGCAGGGCTTCCACTTGGCAGTCTTGTTACCGGGACAATGTGAACAAATTCTTCCAATAGGTTCTTGATATAGAACCAGGGGCCCATATTTTCAGGTTCTTCTTGTACCCATAAATGTAATAGAACATTTTTATATTTTGACAGTATATTTTTTACTATTTCCATAGGGAATGGATGTAATTGTTCTATGCGAACAACAGCTATATCCCTTGCATCATATTGTTCTTTTTGCTCTAATAGGTCATAATAGATTTTACCAGAGCAAAATACCAATCTTCTGACTTCATTAATATCCACATCATTATCATCATATACCTCTTGAAAGCTTTCTTTGCCTGATAATTCATTCAACGTGGAAATGCATTTCGGATGTCGAAGAAGACTTTTAGGAGTAAAAATAATTAAAGGTACACGGAATTCACGGTAAAGTTGTCTTCGTAGCACGTGGAATAAATTTGCAGGGGAGGTTATATTTACAATTTGCATATTATTTCGGGATGAGATATTCAACCATCTTTCAATCCTGGCACTACTATGTTCAGGGCCTTGGCCTTCATATCCATGAGGAAGGTAAAGAACTAATCCGTTCATGATACCCCATTTTTCTTCCGCTGAACTTATATATTGATCAATAACTACCTGGGCTACGTTGGAGAAATCTCCAAATTGCGCTTCCCATATCGTCAGTCCTCTCGGTGTAGCTAAACTATAGCCGTATTCAAAACCTAAAACACCATATTCATTTAAAGGAGAGTTATAAATAAAAAAAGGAGCTTGATTTTCATTTACATGTTCGAGAGGTGTATGTTTTTTGTCTGTATCTTGTATTACCAAAGATGCATGCCTATGTGAAAAAGTGCCTCGTACACTGTCTTGTCCACTCACTCTAACAGGATAACCTTCGGATACGAGCGAGCCATAGGCCAATAATTCTGCCATAGCCCAATCTACCCTGTTTTCCTTTACCATCTTTTTTCTCTCGTTCATTAACTTGACTATCTTGCTGAAGAACTTTTTATTTCCCGGCAAATTGTTTATTTTATCGGAAAGATGTAACACCTGATCTATAGGAATACCTGTCTCGGGTGATTGCAAAAAATCTTCGTCCCTGGAAAACCTAAAGTTTTCCCAATCTTCAATCAAGAATTGTTTTATTGAAATACGTTTTATATTTTTTGATAATTTGAATTTCTCCTCTAAAATATCATCAAAATCTTTTTCTATTTGTTTTATTTCTTCGACGGAATATATCTGTTGGTCAATCAGCTCTTTAGCATAAAGATCCCGTGGGTTAGGATGCTTTGCAATGGCATCGTATAATACAGGTTGAGTGAATCTAGGATCATCACCTTCATTATGTCCATATTTTCGATATGAAAGAATATCGATGAAAACGTCAGATTGAAAAATCTGCCTATATTCCATGGCCATTTTAATGGTGAAAACCAATGCTTCCACATCGTCTCCATTGACATGAAATATTGGTGCCTTGGTTACTTTACCTATGTCTGTACAGTAAGTGCTTGTACGTCCTTCCAAGTAATTTGTAGTGAATCCGACCTGGTTGTTGATCACTAGATGAACGGTTCCTCCCGTCTTATATCCTTCTAATCCGGACATTTGTATGACCTCGTACACTACTCCTTGTCCGGCAATGGCTGCATCTCCATGTATGAGAATCGGGCATAACTGGCTGAAATCCTTTTGATATTTATGATTGATTTTAGCTCTTGCTATACCCTGGATTACAGGGCTAACAGCTTCTAAATGAGATGGGTTTGGCGCTAAATTTAAGCGAATCTTTTTGCCATGAGCAGTAGTAATATTGTTACCATAGCCAAGGTGGTATTTAACATCACCCAGCGATATACGTTCCTCGTAAGCTTCTGCTTCAAATTCTTTGAAAATATTTTCATAAGGTTTATTTAAAACATTGCCTAAAACATTCAATCTACCTCGATGAGACATACCAATGATAAATTCTCTTATACCAAGTTCAGCGCCATGATCCAAAATGTAATGTAATGCTGGTATAAGAGTTTCTGTTCCTTCCAAGGAGAAACGTTTTTGACCTATAAATTTTTTATGGATAAATTGTTCGAATCCTACGGCAATTTTTAGGTAAAAGAATATTAGCTTTTTTTCTTCCTTGGAGAAAACAGGTGTATTCTTAGATTTCTCCATTTTTTCCTGTAACCATTTCGTTTTATCGGGTTGGCGAATAAATATAAATTCCGCTCCTATAGATTGACAATAGGTTTGTTGTAAATGCTGGATAATATCTTTTAGAGGTGTAGTTCCAATACCAATTTCTTTTCCAGCATGGAACGGGGTATCCAAATCTGAAGGTGAAAGCCCATAATTTTCTAATTCAAGGGTGGGGAAATATTGTCTTCGCGTGCGGACCGGGTTTGTTTTTGTAAAAAGGTGTCCTCTTTTCCTATAAGCTTCAATCAGGTTAATTACTTTAAATTCTTTATCAAATATTTCACCCTTATATTCATCTTGTTTAAAGCTTTTTTTTGAAAACTCGAATCCCATGAAGAAATTTTTCCAACTGGAATCAACAGAATCAGGATCCTTTTTGTATTGATTATACAAGTTTTCAATACTTTCAATATCCTGGGCATTTAAAAAAGAAAATATATCCATTTAATGAAAAATATAAAATGATAAAGATAGCAAAGATTTAAAGGAATGATGAATGAATATGGATTTTGAAATGCGAAATTAGCTTCCGAACTTCTTTTAGCCTCCAATTTTATTGGGACTATTTTCAAGAACCAGCATGAACAAAACTCCAATAATTCCATCCGGACTAAAATATATTTTCATAATACGGATGATAGTCCAAATCTACGATTTTCATGTTAAAATCTTATTTTGGCTATAGATTTTCCATCTAATTCCCATATATTTTATAATTTTAAACAATTATTTGCATATTTTGTTTTAAGTGTATCTTTAACAAATTGATTATTAGCGCTTATAACAAAATGCAACATGGTGTTCTTTAATTCATTACAAGTATGATGATTCAATAGGATTAAAAAGAATGTAATATTAAATGAGAAAAATAGGTGTTTTAAAAGAAACAAATGGCGACAATCGCGTAGCTTTATTACCTGCTATGGTAAAGGATTTAATTGATTTAAAAATTGAAGTTTTAGTTGAAGAAAAATCCGGAGAAAAGGCGTTTGCTTTTGATACTGATTATGCAGAAGTTGGTGCCATCGTTACAAATAAAGAAGATGTTTTAAAGAAATCTGATATACTGGTAAAGGTAAATGGACCGGCTGAAGACGAGTTGGATCAATTGACTGAAGGTAAAATCTGGATAAGTATGCTAGATCCTTTTGTTCAAGTTTCTCGAGTTAAAAGTTTATTAAATAGATGTATAACTTCTTTCGCATTGGAATTAATTCCCAGAACAACAAGGGCCCAAGCCATGGACGTTTTATCATCAATGGGGACTATTTCTGGTTATATGGCTGTCATGGA
Organism: uncultured Bacteroidales bacterium; assembly: GCA_964582245.1. Classification (GTDB taxonomy): domain Bacteria; phylum Bacteroidota; class Bacteroidia; order Bacteroidales; family CAZOSQ01; genus CAZOSQ01. The sequence goes on from CAZOSQ010000153.1 coordinate 4,328, forward strand.
TGCCGCAAGGCAATTGCCAAAATTTTTCCCCATGTTTATGTCTGCGGCGGGAACTGTTAGGCCAGCGAGGGTTTTAATACTTGGGGCAGGCGTTGCAGGTTTACAAGCAATAGCAATATCCCGTAAATTGGGAGCGGTTGTCGAAGTTTTTGATGTTCGATCTGCTGTTAAAGAGGAAGTATTAAGCCTGGGAGGGAAATTTATTGAAATTGAAGGTGCCTTGGAAAATCAAGCTGCAGGTGGATATGCTGTTGAACAATCAGAAGAATATAAGAAAAAACAGCAGGAAGCGATACACGATCATGCCATTGCGGCAAACGTGGTAATATGTACAGCCCAAATTCCCGGAAAAAGAGCACCGGTTCTTTTAAAAAAAGAAACCGTTCAAAAAATGCTTCCCGGCGCTGTCATTATTGACCTTGCTGCTGCCACCGGGGGGAATTGTGAATTAACAAGGAATGATGAAATAAATATCGTGAATCATGTCAAGATCATAGGGAAAACCAATTATCCATCCGAGATGGCTTCGGATGCAAGTATGATGTTTGGTAAGAACGTTTTCAATTTTATTAAACTTATGATTGATGAAAATGGGCAGTTGAATATTGATTTTAACGATGAAATAATGAAAGGTGCGTGTGCATCTCATCAAAATAAAATCGTGAATGAACGATTGAAAGAATTCATGAAAATATCCTAAAACATTATAAGAATTAATTATGGAAGATGTTCTAATTTTCTTTTACACTTATAAAGAAGCTATTTTTATCATTGTATTATCTATATTCTTGGGCTTTGAAGTAATAGCAAATGTTCCATCGGTCTTACATACGCCATTGATGTCAGGAGCAAATGCAATTAGCGGGGTTATCATAATCGGGGGTATCATTTTGGTTGGCCATGCTAAATCAACCTTTTCAGTAAACATGATACTCGGGGTAATTGCCATTATTTTTGCTACATTAAATGTGGTAGGTGGATTTGTAGTAACTGATCGTATGCTGGAAATGTTTAAAAAGAAAACAAAAAAATAATCATTGATAATGAATAAAATTTTACACACTGCTGATGGAACGTTTTTTTCCACGGGACAAGCACTATTAGAATTAAGTTACCTACTTGCTGCTATTTTTTTTGTCATAGGTCTCAAATTATTGAGTCACCCGGAATCAGCTAGAAGGGGAAACATTTGGGCTGCCATTGGAATGTTATTGGCGATAGTAACTACCCTTCTCTTTCATAAGGATTCGGCAGGAGGAAGAATACCTATTTCAAATATTTATATCATTTTATCTTGTTTAGTGTTAGGAGGTATATTGGGAACTTTTGTTGCCCGTAAGGTTAAAATGACTGCCATGCCCCAGTTGGTTTCTTTTTTTAATGCCACCGGCGGAGCGGCTTCTGCCTTGGTGGCTCTTTTAGAATATCCAACTGCCACAGGTGTAGGCAATGTTTTGGTGGTCATCTTGGGTTTAATAATCGGCAGCATTTCTTTTTCCGGGAGTATGATTGCTTATGGAAAGTTGGATGGAAAAATAAAAGATACCCGGGCACCTTTCATGAAGTACTTGAATATTTTAATCATGATTGCCTTGGTAGGAATAGCATTCTGCTTATTAATAGGGGGTGGATGTACTAACTTGTCATTTATTTATATATTATTCGCTGTTTCCATTATATATGGAATTACTTTCGTTATGCCTATTGGGGGGGCGGATATGCCTGTAGTGATTTCGTTACTTAATTCTTTCACAGGAATTGCTGCTGCCATGGCTGGATTTATTTATAGTAATCAAGCCATGATACTGGGTGGTATCCTGGTAGGTTCTGCCGGTACCATATTAACCATCCTCATGTGCAAGGCCATGAACCGATCCTTGTTGAACGTGATCATTGGGGCCTTCGGTGGTGGTGGAGTTGCAGTAGAAAAAGAAGCAGGTACTATTAAAGAAGTTACCTTGAGTGATGCTGCAGTTCTGCTCAGTTACACCCACCGGGTGGTAATTGTTCCCGGATATGGGTTGGCTGTCGCCCAAGCTCAACATGTTTGTGCCGAAATGGTTCACTTGCTGGAAGAAAAAGGAGTTGAGGTTAAATTTGCAATTCATCCCGTAGCAGGACGTATGCCTGGTCATATGAACGTGTTGCTTGCCGAAGCAGATGTACCGTATGAAAAGTTAGTGGAAATGGATAATATTAATCCTGAATTGCCGAATACGGATGTAGTAGTAGTGATCGGCGCCAATGATGTTGTTAACCCGGCCGCGGAAGATGATCCCGGCAGCCCAATATATGGCATGCCTATCATTAAAGCCCACACAGCAAAAAATATTATTGTTATGAAAAGAGGTATGGGTAAAGGATATGCGGCCATTGAGAACCACCTTTTTTATGATGACAAAACAAGGATGTTATTCGGTAATGCGAAAGATTCTATACAAAAATTAATATCAGAAATAAAAAATTTATAGGATTAGTTTAATTAAATCTTTACCTGATGGGCTGCAATAATAACGTGTAGCCATTTTTTATTTATATTGGTGGTTTTTTGAATTATTGAAACCATAATGCTTGTTAGGTCGTAATTTAAAATATTAAAGATTAAATCAATATTAATAAATTGGAACTCCTTATTACCCCTTCAAGTGAATTTCTATGTATCCAATCTAAATTTCTGATTGTATCTTAAAAAAAAATGGGAATTACATGGAAAGAAGATATTAGACTCTATAAACAGGAAAATATCAATAAAGATTATGATAAAAGTCAGTCTTTTAGTAACTAAATTAAATATAAATCGTACCAGATATATACGGGGTGATTATATTGATAATTTTATTATCAATTACTAATATAAATTATTTGTTGATATACCTCGAAAATAGAATTAATCCAACTATATTTTTGAAATTTCACCTAAAACATATAATAAGCGTATTTTTTTTATTATTAAACATCCCTGTTTTATCGCAAGATGGTCCCGGGGGCGTTGGTGATAATTCTACAATGGAATTATGGTTAAAGGCAGATGAATTAAATTACACGAATGGTGGGAGTGTATACAAATGGGATGATTTTAGTGGGAATGGGAATAATGCAATACAGGCAGAACCACAATATCAACCTTCCTTTTATACGAATGTTATTAATGGGAATCCGGCTATTCAGTTTGATGGAGGTAATGATTGGTTTGGTAATGTCTTTACTGTTCCTAGTAAGAATATGACGATTTTCACTGTTTTTTCTCATAATATGGGCAGTACTGGGTCTAGAGGGCCTCTTTGGGAATGTGCAGGTATTGATAATACTATTTATACAGGTTTTTTTCCTCATTATATAAATGGTAGACAATATTTGAGTAATTCTAATACATCTTGGATATCAAAAATATCTACATTTAATCAAAGTATCTGGTATTTATCTACAGTTAATAAAAAACTTAATTATACAAGCTTATATCAAAATGGGATTTTAAATGATGAATCAAACATAAATGACATTGATATTGACATTTTTG
>CAZOSQ010000154.1:0-7825 GCA_964582245.1 uncultured Bacteroidales bacterium
GGAAAGAAGTGACCATCAAGAATAAAATAGCATTGAATAATTATATTCGACAGGTATAGTTACTTTATAATTATATTAACATTTATTGTATGATTGACGATCTATTAAAAAAATATCCCAAGGTAAATCTTTCTTTTCTACCCACACCGTTGCATGAAATTAAAAAGTTAACTGGTAGATTTGGTGTGAATCTTTATATCAAAAGGGACGATCTTACGGGTTTTTCATTTGGAGGAAATAAAACGAGGAAATTAGATTTCCTAATCGCGGATGCCTTGAAATTAAAAGCAGATACCTTGATTGCAATGGGTGCTAACCAATCCAATTTTTGCAGGATTGCTGCTACCGCTGGTGTTATGAACGGGCTGGAGGTACATCTTGTCTTGGAAGGTGAAAAACCCGGTGTTGTTTCAGGAAATCTTATAGTTGATCATTTATTAGATGTCCATATTCATCACGTGGGAGATATGTACAATGCTTCATTAACCCTGGAAAAGCAGTTGTCATCCCGGGGAAAAACAGTCTATCGCATGCCATGGGGAGGTTCTTCTCCTGTTGGAATTCTTGGTTATGTTGATGCTTTTCAAGAAATTTTAACTTTTGAAAAAGAACATGGTATTCATTTTGATGGGATATTTTTTGCTTCTGGCTCCGGTGGCACGCATGCTGGTCTACTGCTTGGTAAATATTTATCCGGGTGGACGGGAAGATTGAATGCCATAAGTGTTTCCAAGCAAGCTATACCTTTTAAAAATGAAGTTTATCAAATAGTTAAGGAAACTTGTGATCATTTAAAAATAAACCCACCCGGGAAAGATGAGATTTTTTTAGATGATTCTTACCTTGGTGAATCTTACGGGAAAAAGACCCCGGGATGTATAAAAGCTGTCAAACTATTTGCCAAGGAAGAAGGAATATTTCTTGATTATGTTTATACTGGTAAAGCTGCTGCCGGGATGATTGATTATCTTGAAAAAGGATTATTGAAAAAGAAAGCTAATATCTTATTCATTCACACCGGGGGCAATATCGAATTATTTGAATAAACTATTCCACGATAAGTTTTTTTGTCTCTGAAAATCCATTTTCGGTGGATAAATTATATAGTATTATTCCCTTGGGAAGATTGGAAGTTTCAATTCTTAAATGATCAAAATGATTATTTATCTTGTACGTTTTCAAATGTTTTCCATTGGAAGAAAACAGCCGGATTGTCCCGTTTTTTTCATTTATAGGTAGTTGGTACGGAATAATAGTGTAATTATTTGATGGATTGGGATATGAATTATCCAGGTAATTACCCTTTTTACCCAAGTATTTTTTTTTATCATTAATTGTAACTGTATTACAACTATTGCAGACCATTTTCCCTGGCAAAGAATATAAAATGGTGGTATTTGTAGTATCTGTATAATAATCCACGACTAGAATTGGTGTCTCAAGCGATGAAGTTAAAAAGAAGTGGGCATATGCTGAATGGTGTTCCAAGTCGTATATAACATTTCCCTCATCATTCAAAATCATGGGATGACTTTGTCTAAACCAGTTAGGATATATAATAAACTCAAAGTCGCTTGTATCTTCATTAAAAATATTCCGGCTGATATATTTTACTCCACAACTATATATATTTGATGAAACATCGATATAAGATATATAGTCTGTTAAATTGATTGTTATACTTTTCACTACTGAATTATCAAAGTTATACAAAGTGATATTTAGGATTGGTGGATTATATTCTTCATCCATCAATAGTACTTCGTTGTCCGCAACATTGACTGGTATTAAACTCTTTGGCACTTTAAGAATTTCTTGAATTTGTCCAAAACTATTCAAAGATAAAACTCCAAGGATGATAATGAGTAATAAATTTTTCATTGCAAGAAATCTTTAATATTTAGTTTGTTTTTTTAAAAATCGATAATATTTTTATTTAATAACTTTAATAACTCAATTGATTTTTATCTTATTGAAAAATGGGTTGCAGTTGTCTTATTGAAATTTTTTCATATATCGTTCAGCGATACTTTATAAATAAGGATTCAAAAATAATTAAAAAATAAAAAAAGCTGCTATCATGCAGCTTTTTTCATATTAAATAAGTATGTTTTATTTTAATTGGGCCGATACATCTTTATTATAAAAACCCTTTTCAAGTTTTTCTCTTAATTCTTTGAAAGCTTTGATCGTGTATTCCACGTCTTCCAAGGAATGTGCAGATGTAGGAATTATTCTAAGCATGATAACATCCTTGGGCACCACGGGGTAAATCACCATCGAACAGAAAATCCCGTAATTTTCACGCAAATCAAAGACAATATTCGTGGCTTCAGGAATTGATCCCGATAAAAATACTGGGGTAACAGGGGAATTTGTTTCTCCCAAATTAAAGCCATTTTCCCTCAAGCCTTTTTGAAGCGCATTCACTACGTTCCATAATTTTTCCCGAAGCGAATTGTCATTTTTTAAAAGATCTAACCTTTTTAAAGCACCTATTACCATGGGCATGGGCAATGATTTGGCAAATATTTGCGAACGCATGTTATAGGCAAGAAAATCAATAACCTCTTTTTGCCCGGCGATAAATGCACCGATCCCTGCCATGGCTTTGGCGAAGGTAGAAAAATATAAATCTATTTTATCCTGGACACCAAAATGTTCGCCTGTTCCGGCACCTGTTTCCCCCATTGTACCAAAACCATGAGCGTCATCCACCAGTAAACGGAAATTAAATTTATTTTTCAGGTTTACAATCTCCTTTAGTTTTCCAAGATCCCCGGCCATTCCAAAAACTCCTTCTGTAATGACTAAAATACCACCACCAGTTTTTCCTGTTACCTGTGTGGCATGTTTTAATTGATTCTCCAGGTTTTCAATGTTATTGTGTTGGAAAACAAATCTTTTACCGATATGTAAACGCATACCATCCAATATGCATGCATGAGAATCTGAATCATAAACTACAACGTCTTTCCTGTCCAATAGGGAATCAATGATGGACGTCATCCCTTGGTATCCATAGTTTAAAAGGTATGCAGACTCTTTGCCGACGAAGCTAGCCAATTCATTTTCCAATTGTTCATGGTAACTGGTTTGTCCTGACATCATTCTCGCTCCCATGGGATATGCCATACCAAATTTTTCAGCAGCTTCAGCATCGGCTTTCCTAACTTCAGGATGGTTAGCCAATCCAATATAATTGTTCAAACTCCAGGTAAGTACTTCCTTTCCCCTGAATTTCATTCGAGGCTCAATTTCACCTTCTAATTTTGGAAACATGAAATATCCATGCGCATATTGTTGATATTGACCTAATGGGCCCTTGTCCTTGTTAATTTTGTTATAAATATCCACGGCTTTGAAGTTTTGGTTTAATTAATTTCAGTACAAAAGTACTCTTTTTTTTATACACTCCATAAAAACGGAACATGATTTCTTCCTAGATATTAATAATATTACCTAACTAAAAATTTGTTAATTATTAATTTTCCCAATGAAGGGTTACATTTGTGTAACTTGTTCGAAACAAGTTGGAATAAAAGAGGAAAATCCTGTCTCCGGTAAAGTGCATTCTGCCCGTGAACAGGACCTATGGCAACGCATCATGAAATAAATTAAAACTCCCGTGTCTTTAGACAAGGAGGACAAGTGACATACTCCTTTATAGTAGCGGAATTAAACCCGGGCTAAAATAATTATGGTTTATTTGCGTTTGTTCAAAAATGTATCCATGAATACCGTTTCCTTGTATTTTAGTTGGCTTCCGGGAAGAGAATCATTAATTTGGTTTTCACTAGTTTTAAACCAACGTCATATTTTTTATGTTTAAGAATATACTGAAATATGCTGGAAAATTGAGGAATTAAAAAAATAGTGAGTTTATTATTTTAATTATTTATAAGAAAACTGTAATTTTGCATGATAATTAATCAGATGATAAAATTAGTTAAATACTTCATATTAATATCTTTGTTTTTAACTGGTTGTAGTGGTTACGAAAAATTGTTAAAAAGTAGTGACTATGAACATAAGTTTAAAATGGCTATGCAGTATTATGAAGAAGAGGATTATAGCAAGGCTGCCACTCTTTTTGAACAGTGCCAAACAGTTTTCAAGGGCACAGATAAAGCAGATACCATAAATTATTATCTTGCGAAAAGTTATTATGAAAGCAATGACTTTATAATTGCCGGGTATTATTTTCGAGATTTTGCCAAAACATATCCACGCAGCCCTTTTATTGAAGAATCTGAATTTCTAGGAGCTTATTGTTATTACCTGGGTTCTGCACGGCCAAGCCTTGACCAACAAGAAACATACTTGGCTCTTGATGCCTTTGAATTATTCATGTTAAAATATCCTTACAGCGAAAAGATACCGCGTTGCAAACTTATAATGGCAGAAATGAGAGATAAACTTGTTGAGAAATCTTTCAACAATGCCAAGTTGTATTATGATTTGGGAAAATATAAAGCATCAATCATTGCTTTAAGAAATAGCCTTAATGATTATCCGGGTACCAAATACAGGGAAGAAATCATGTATTTGACCTTGAAATCACGTTATTTATTAGCTAAAGCGAGCATCGAAAGCAAGAAAAAAGAAAGATTCCAAGCTACTGTAGATGAATATTATTCTTTTATGGGAGAATTTCCTGAAAGTCAATATAAAAAAGAAGTAGTTAAAATTTATGAAGAGTCGAATACAATGCTGAATAATTAAAAACATATTAATTAATTTTAGATCTCATGGATTACAAAAAGACAAAAGCACCGTCTACAACTATCACCAGGAATATAAGTGATTTTGAATCGGAGGAAGGAAATATTTACCAGACGATCATCATTGCATCTAAACGCTCCAACCAGATTTCAACAGAAATCAAACAAGAGTTAAATCGGAAATTGGAAGAATTCGCAAATTACACGGATAACTTGGAAGAAGTATTTGAAAACCGGGAACAAATTGAAATTTCTCGTTTTTACGAAAGATTGCCCAAACCCGTATTGATAGCTTTACAAGAATACGAAGATGATGAAATATACATTAGGCGTCCAGACCAGGCAGTTTCCGGTTAGACATGCTTAAAAATAAAAAGATTATACTTGGAGTAACCGGGAGTATAGCGGCATATAAAGCAGCTATATTGACCCGGTTGTTGGTTAAACAAGGGGCAGAAGTGAAGGTTATCATGACACCTCTTGCCAAGGAATTTATAACCCCTTTAACACTTGCTACTTTATCCAAAAATCCTATTCTCGTGGATTTTTTTAATCCTGTAAATGGAGATTGGAATAATCATGTCGATCTTGGTACATGGGCCGATCTGTTTTTAATAGCCCCGGCATCAGCAAACACCCTGGCTAAAATGGCCCATGGGCTTGCCGACAATTTACTATTAACCACCTATCTCTCCGCGAGATGTCCTGTTGTAGCGGCCCCAGCCATGGATTTGGATATGCTTAATCATACCACCACGAGGGCAAATATGGAATTGCTGGAAAAACATGGCGTGAAGATACTGGAGCCTTCCACAGGGGAATTGGCCAGTGGCCTTTCCGGAAAAGGAAGAATGAAAGAACCCGAAGAAATTAACACGTTTATCACGGAATTTTTTAAAGAAAAAGAAGAAGAACTCTCTTTAAAAAAAAAATCGCATCCAAGAAATTCCTAATTACTGCGGGTCCAACCTATGAAAAAATTGACCCTGTTCGATTCATTGGGAATTTTTCCTCCGGGAAAATGGGTTTTGCCATAACAAGTTACCTGGCTAAACTCGGTGCAGAAATTATCTTGATAACAGGCCCCTCTTCGTTAGAAATTAACCATAAGAACGTCAAAAGGATAGATGTTCTTTCCAGTCAAGAGATGTACGATCATTGCTTATACAATTATCCCAGGGTTGATGTAGCCATCATGTCTGCCGCCGTGGCTGATTTTACCCCGGTACAAGTTTCTGGACAGAAAATCAAGGAAAAGAGCGATCATATGATCATTGAATTAAAACCCACGAGAGATATCCTGAAACAGATGGGGAAAATTAAAAATCCCGGGCAGGTACTGGTGGGTTTTGCACTTGAAACCGAAAATGAATTGAATAAAGCAGCAAGCAAACTGAAAAATAAGAATTTGGATTTTATTGTTTTGAATTCATTAAAGGACAATGGTGCCGGTTTTGGCTACAACACCAACAAGGTTTCTTTTATTGATAAAAACAATAATATTCATAAATTTGAGTTAAAATCTAAACAAGTAGTTGCGAAGGATATCATTAAGAAATTGATTGAATTTCTTTAATTTTTTTTATAATGATCTATTACTAGAAATATCGGTAGAATTTTGAATCATATGAAGCCATCATTTATTCCAGGTCTAGGTTTTAAAATAGTATTTATATTCTTTTTTTCATTGATTTTTCAGTTTGTTAATTCCCAAGAATTGAAATGTCGTGTTTCTGTATATTCTAAGGAAATTCAAGGTACTAATAGGCAGGTTTTTAATACCATGCAAACGGCAATTTACGAATTTATGAACAACACGGTTTGGACAGACCATGTTTATACCATTGATGAACGCATTGAATGCAATATATTGATTAACATTCGGGAACAATTATCAGCCGACGAGTTCAGGGGAACCATCCAGGTACAATCAAGTAGGCCGGTGTATAATTCCAATTACAATACCACCATGTTGAATTATAAAGACGACGATTTTCACATTCGTTACGTTGAATTTGAACCCTTGGAATTTAGTGAAAATACTCATATTTCTAACTTGTCTTCTATTCTCGCCTTTTATGCTTACATGATCCTTGGTATCGATTACGATTCCTTTTCTCCCGAGGGAGGATCACCCTATTTTAAAAAAGCGGAAAAAGTAGTCAATAATGCTCAAAATTCAGCACTCAAGAAAGGATGGATAGCTTCTGATAGCCGGGAGCATAAAAATAGGTATTGGTTTGTGAATGATATGCTGGACAGGGAATACAGGAGTTTGCGCGAATTTTTATATCTTTACCATCGCCAAGGATTGGATAGGATGGATAAAAGCCCCAATGAAGCAAGATTAGACATTCTGGATAATCTTAAATTGCTCCAAAAGATATATAGGGAAAAACCTGATCCGTACATGTACCTCCTTAAAATATTTATTGACGTGAAGTCAGATGAATTTATAAATATTTTCAGTGAAGGATTTCCTGAAGAAAAAACAAGGGCCATCAGTATTCTTTCGGAAATAGATCCCGTAAATTCTTCCGATTATGAGAAGATAAAATCTTCTAACTAAATTTAATTTTGGAAAACTTTCCTTTACTATTCATCAAGTAGATTTTAAGGTACGGAAGGGAACTAAGTAGTGTGGCCTCCTCCTGGTTATAGTTTGCAAACATATTCTTATATTCTTTTTTTAGCCCGAACATATTGCAAAACCCATCTCAAGCACTTTATTCCACTCATTCTACCAGTATTTTTTAAATATTCCCGGAAAGATTCAACATGAATAAACCACTCGCGTTGCTTCCTGTATTCAGAAGTTAAATCCCATTCGGGACATTTGTAAAACCCTCCTGATTAGTGGCACCACTTTGACACCCTAAAATTTCACATTAGATTATCAAGCAGATATGGTTTTAAAATTCAGAACTCCTGACCTAAACGTTGAAAATCAACATTTAAGAATAAATGATTCGCATTTTGAATTTGCGGATTTTTCAGCTTTTTTAATAAAAATTAACAAGGATAATAACGAATATCAAGATGTATAAATCAGGTATTTACGTTTTCAATCTATACAGTTTTTCGTGAATATATATAAACTT
>CAZOSQ010000155.1:0-7785 GCA_964582245.1 uncultured Bacteroidales bacterium
ATTCTTCTTTAAATACTTCTTTTAAATCCTTTTTTTGTTGTACCATGCTTTCTTTAATGGTGTTTTTCAAGAAACGAGTATCATATTTAACTTTATAATCAGAACCTTTTCCTATTATATGTAAAGGGATACTTGTATTACCATATCCATCTTCCACCACGTGAGCAAATTCTCCATTTTCTTTTTTAGATTTTTTTGCTTTTCTAAATAAGATATCTGAAAGTAACACTTGGAGGTGATACTCGTAACTGTTGTCAAAACGGTGGAAGCCGGAACCAGAAATTTTAAAAGCTGAAGAATTAATATCCATTTGTGGGATGGTGATAACTTGATCTTTTATGATAATGCTATTTTCAAGTTTTGAAAAGGAGATATTTTCCAATTCATCGACCTCAATAAATTTAGATAACCCTTTCATGGGCTCATAATGAATAAGTTGACCATCCTTTATCACCCACTCGCCTTCAGCGATTAACTTCTCCTTTTTGAATTGTAGATTATTATTCCAGGCTGTTGAAAAATTAAATTGTCCTGATAATTTTCCCCCGATATTTTTGGCTAAAATCACCTCTTGACCAAAATTATTGAAACTGGAAAATAAACCACTTATATTTATTTTATGCATGGTGCTTTTCAAGCTTAAAATCAAGTCGTTGTTTACATTTTCATGTAGGTCTCCATAACTTGAAAAATGCCCGTTCATGAAGTCAAAATCAATCGAATGAATAGAAAGATTTTTGGGTCGGTATGATGTTTTACATTGTAGATTAGTTGTCTTAAAATTATCATAAACAAATGAATTTGTTTTTAATAGAAGCTTCATGTAAATATTTGCTGGAAGTAATCCCGTTGTATCATTCGTTTTATCATGTTTTTCACTTGAAAACAAGTAGTTCTCAAGGTTGACCTGGTTACAATTGGCCGTAAGATCCATCCATAAATTTTGATTCTCCTTGGTCAAATAGGGAATCCAGTTGGAAATCTTTCCATTGAGATTAATGTGATCATCAAAAAATTTAACTTCCAAGCCTGTCGGGTATAAATCATTGTTGTTTATCATCAATTTTCCCGAAGATAAGGTTATTTTCCTGTTGTAATCAGTCAAACCGATTGTCGCTTCCTTGAAAATTGTATTTCCAGTGATGGTTAATTCATCCAAATCGTTAACCGAAAAGGATAATCCTTTTTTCAACCTGCCTTCCAAGAGCCATTGACTTTCTATTTTACCGGAAACCAGTTTGAAATTTTCTTTACCAATAAATTTATCAATCATTGGAAAATGAAGAATTGAAGTTGCTTGAAACCTATAAACAAGATTTTTAAAGTTAATTACTTTACCTTTTCCTTCAATCAAATTGTTTTTATCATTCGTGCTAAAATGTAGAAAATTTATCTCCGAGGTCTCGGGTGATTGGTTTGATCCATTGGAAAATTTTGCTTCTACCCGTACATTATTAAATTCATATCCCTTTTCAATATTTTTTATGGTACCGTTTTTAATACCAAAATCTACGTTTATAGATGGTTGTGACCATTTATTCAAGTTTCCTTTTATGTGCCCGTTGAAATAAAAATTTCCATAGCTATGAAATTTATCCAATTCAACCCGGTTTTGAGCAGGAAGTAAAGAGAGAAATGAAGTTACATCCAATTCATTTCCTTTAATTTTAAGGTTAAGATAAGTAAACTTATCTTTCTGATGTATCAGTCCTTGTGAATTAAATTTTAGTTTTCCAATTAGAACCTCACCTTGTTGTAAATAATACTTATCATCTTGTATATCAAGTTTAAAAAATAATGAAATTGATTGGTGGTCAAGGTAATTTACATTTTGAAAAATTCCTTTTTCCATGTCAAAATTACCGTCAACATTCAACTTGTACTTGGATGTTTGAAAATTTCCCTTGAAAAAGGTTTTTTTCGTAAACCCTTTTGCATGAATCTTTTTTGGGAGGTATAAATACTCGAAAAGTGTGTTGGTGAACAATACTTTATCCAGGGAAAGAAAGAAATTTTGGTTATTGCTATTTTTGCTTATTTTAATAAAATCATAATTGTTTCGGCCCATATTATCGGTAAGAAGAAGAATTTTGGCCCTATCCACATGAATTTCTTTTATCGTGTATTTTTTTTGCAAAATATCCACCAAGTTAAATTCCAAGAATATGGTTTTCGCATGACATAGGGTATCAATGCTTGGTAAAGAAAAATCCCCCCCCCGGATAACCTGGTTTGATTTTATGGTAATGTTTTTGAATTCCAATGTTGCATTAGGGAATTTCTTAAGAAGGGATAGGGTTACATCCTTTGCGGTGTTGATTTGAACAGGTGTTAATAAAGATTTATTAAGCTCTTTTATGACGTACGTTTTTATTTCATCCTCGTATACCTTAGCAACCAGCATGGCGCCAATGACAAATGTTGCGATGGATAACAGGAGGGTGATTAATATCTTCTTGAAAAGTTTCATCTAATGGTCACTGTTATTTAAAAAAAATGGAGGGCATTAGTTATTATAAAAACGAGCGAATGAATAAAATCGTCTTTAGGTTGATAAAATCCGGGTCATACTATTTTTTTTTAATGTTAATAAGCTGGAAATCATTATTTATAGCATTAAAAATTAGTAATTTTCCAGATAAGTTTTCCCCGATTCCTGTAGCGATTTTTATGGCTTCATTCACCTGGAAAAGGCCTATAATTCCAGGGATTATCCCCAAAATACCTGTTTCTTCGGTTGTTTGAACGGGTTGTTCAGGGAAAGCATCTCTCAATTGTGGCCCGTTCTTATAATTAAATACCCCTACTTGTCCCTCGAATTTGTAAATGGCACCGAAAATAAAAATCTTATTAAGCTCTACGCAAACATCATTAAGCAGGTACTTTGCTTCATAATTATCCGTGGCATCAATGATAATGTCAAAATCTTTGATAAACCTGGATGCATTCTCGCGGGTGATTTTAATGTTGAAAACCTTGTAATCAATCATCGTGTTCATCTGCTCTAATTTTTGTTTAGCCACGATGGATTTCAATTTTCCCAGGTCACTTCCACCATATAATATTTGCCGTTGCAGGTTAGATTCCGTTACTTGGTCAAAATCTATAATCCCGATATGGCCAAACCCGGATGCTGTTAAATATTGGAGTGCGGGCGAACCAATTCCTCCAGCTCCAACGACAAGGATCTTGGTATTCTTGATTTTTTCTTGTCCTTGTATACCAATCTCTTCTAAAAGAAGATGGTATTTATACCGTCTTTGTTCTTGGTCAGTAAGCGGGTTGTTCATTGATAATCTTTTATTATAAACAATACGTGTGATTGAATGTTTTGCAAAATAAGCAGTTCTCATTGAAAAAATTATAGCAATTTAATATTTTTTTTCATTACTGTCTTGTAAAATTTTCATGAAATCAATAAAACTTGGGATACGCGATGGTATAGGATGACAGCTGTTTATTACGGGGGTAGTTTTTTTGACTTCGATAAATTTCGTTACGCCGTGGGCTGTAGCCTTTGGCGGAAGCCAAAAGAAAACTAAGGAGTGTTGCTTTAAAATAATTGTTTGAATGTATTGAAGGGGAATGGCATATAGGAAGGAATATAAAAACAGTCGCCCGGTTTTTAACAGGCACCATTGATTTTTTTTCTCGAGAATTTTGATTTTTAAAAATATTGTTTTTATCTTTGACTAAACGGTCAGTCAAAAAATATAAAACTATGAGTCCGCGTACACCCAAACAATTCGAGGAAATAAGGGAAGAGAAAAAAGCCCTAATCATGGAAAATGCTTTACAATTATTTGCCACCGAAACTTATAACAAAACAAGCATGAGCCAGGTAGCAAAAAAATCAGGAATATCAAAGGGACTTATTTATAATTATTTTGAAAGCAAGGAAGAGTTGCTAAAAACCATCCTCAATAGCACGATAGATGAAATGTTGAAAATATACGATCCTAACCAAGATGGTGTATTGGATGAAGAGGAGTTGGAATATTTTATAAACGAATCCTTTAATTTATTGGCCAGCAAGAGAAATTTCTGGAAATTATACTACCAGGTAATCATGCAACCCGAAGCTTTTATGCTGATCGAAGAAAGGATCAATCAATTATACCAGCCTATTTACACTATGGCTATTAATTATTTTAAAAAGAAGGGGTTTGAAAATCCCGAGATGGAAGCTTTACTGTTCGGAACATTATTGGATGGTATTTGCATGGATTATATCATGAAACCGGAATGGTTTCCCCTCGAGGAAATAAAAAAGGAACTAATTAAACGATATTGTAAAAAATAAAATGAACTATCATGAAAAAATGGATTAACACATTATTGTCCCTTTTAATAGTGGGCACAGCATGGGGTCAAAATGCTACCGAAATTGTACGTAAAGCCGATGCTAAGATGCGCGGTGAATCGAGTAAGGGTGAATTGAAAATGATTATCAAGCGGCCTACATGGGAACGTACGATAGAATTTAAATCTTGGAGTTTAAGTACAGAATATTCCATGACACTCGTGACAGCTCCCGCAAAGGAGGAAGGCCAAGTTTTCCTGAAAAGACAAAATGAAATTTGGCAGTGGAATCCTACCATAAACAGGATGATTAAACTTCCTCCTTCCATGATGTCGCAAGGATGGATGGGATCTGATTACAGCATGGACAACGTGGTAAAAGAATCTTCTATCGTGAAGGATTATAACCATAAAATATTGGGTACTGAAACAATAAATGGGTACGAGACTTACAAAATTGAACTTATGCCATTAGAAGATGCTGCTGTGATATGGGGAAAAATCATTGTTTGGATTAGCAAAGATGATTACTTGCAGCTAAAAGCTCAATATTTCGATGAAGATGATGAATTGGTGCGAACCGATATTAGTTCAAATGTACAAGTTATGGATGGTAGGAAAATCCCTACACGTTTTGAAATTATTCCTGCCGACGAGAAAAATCAAAAAACAATACTCACCATACAAAATATGCAATTCAATGTGGATTTATCGCCTACCTTTTTCACCCAGCAAAATATGAAAAGATTGCGTTAAATGTTTCAAATAAAAGGGATGATGGATAAAGAAGAAAATATCAATAAGATCACCTAAAAAATAATATTTATGGAAAATATAATTTTAGCATGGAGAAACCTCTGGAGAAACAAACCACGGACATTTATAATCCTTGCAGCGGTTTTTCTTGGAGTGTTGTTGTCTTCATTGATGACTTCCATGCAAGAAGGGATGTACGGTTCCATGATTGATAACATCGTAAAATTTAGTTCTGGTTACATCCAAGTCCAGGATTCTGCCTATTGGGAAAAAAAGACCATCAACAATTTAATGTACACTTCTGATAGTTTGAAGAATAAAATAAATAATATCGATAGGGTGACGAAAGTTGTACCGCGTTTACAATCTGGATCGTTGATCTCATCGGGTGAAAAAACAACTTTTGGAGCGGTGGTAGGAATTGATCCCGGGGCAGAATTGAATTTATCCAATCCCAAAAAATGGCTTGAGAAAGGGGAGTATCTCCAACCCAATGATGATGGAGTGCTCGTTTCATACAACGTGGCAAAAAAAATTGATGTCAAAGTGGGTGATACGTTGATACTCTTAAGTCAAGGGTACCATGGAGCCAGTGCCGCGGGTTTATATCCTGTTAGGGGGATTATTAAATTTTCTTCCCCGCAAGCTAATAACCTGGGAGTTTTTATGGATATTGGTCAAGCCCAGTTCTTTTTTTCTGCCCAAGATATGGTTACTTCCCTTGTGGTTATGGTAGAAGATTACAAGGATGTACAGGATGTACAAAGAAATCTTGAGAATGAAATTGATGATCATTTTAATGTCATGACTTGGAAAGAAATGTATCCCGAGATTGTCCAAGCGATTCAAGGAGATAGGGCAAGCGGGGGAGTTTTTAAGTTTGTTCTTTACCTGGTGATTGGTTTTGGGATTCTTTCCACCGTGATCATGATGGTAAATGAGCGAAAACGTGAAATGGCAGTGATGGTAGCCGTGGGAATGAAGAACATAAAGCTAGCCGGCATTTTAATAATGGAAACATTTTTAATTGGTTTGCTTGGAATGCTGGCGGGTTTTTCTTTATCGGTACCCGTGGCAGCATTTTTTACCAACAACCCGATCCCGCTTCCACGGGAAACCGCCGAAATATACGAGCAATTTGGAATGGAGGCAATGGTGTATTTTTCCATAGAACCCATGGCTTTCCTCAAGCAGGCTATCATCGTTTTCGTGATAAGCCTTCTGGTGGGAATCTATCCTTTTATTTCAGCATTGAGACTTAACGTGATAAAAACATTACATGCATAATCATAAAGAATAAAATTATGAGAAAGATTTTGATCATGTCGTGGAGAAACATATGGCGTAATAAATTGCGTAGCAGTGTTATTATTATAGCCGTGGCAATAGGTTTGTTCGCAGGTGTATTTACAACGGCTTTCATGAAGGGAATGATGGACCAGCGTCTTAAAAATGCTATCAAAACGGAAATTTCACATATCCAGGTTCATCACCAGGATTTCTTGGAAACATCAGATTTTAATGATGATATTGATAGTTCCAGTCTGCTGGTAAAGGAATTTGAAAAAATTGATGGGGTAAAGGCGGCTTCCGGTAGAATTATTGTTCAAGGAATGGCTGCCATCGGTGGGGCAAATGCAGGGGTTAAACTAGTAGGAATAAATCCCGGGAATGAAAAAATGGTGACAAACATCCATGATAATATCGTGGAAGGACATTATTTTAAAAATTATAAAAAGAAGGATCCTATAGTGATCGGTAAACAACTCGCGGAAGAATTAGATATTGGAGTTGGCAGCAAAGTAATTTTAACTTTCCAGGATTCTAGCGGCAATATTACAAGGAATGTATTCAAGGTAAACGGTATTTTCAAAACTGTCAACGATATGTTTGAACGCACAAATGCATTTGTAAAAATGGATGATTTAGCCAAGTTGACTGGCATCAATCCCAATGCTTCCCATGAAATAGCCATTTACCTCGAGGAAGATCAATATGCTGGCATGATAAAAGATAAAATTATAAGCAAGGTACCAAGTCTTGATGTCAAAACTTGGAAGGAAATATCCCCTGAGCTGGCCATGATAGATCAAAGCATGGGAGTGACCATGTATATTGTTATCATCATTATTTTAATCGCACTTGGATTTGGAATTGTAAATACCATGCTCATGGTGGTTTTGGAAAGGATCAAGGAATTTGGTATGCTCATGGCCATCGGGATGAACGGGAACAAGATATTTATCATGATCCTGGTAGAAACGGTTTTACTTGTTTTAACCGGTGGTATCGTTGGTATTTTAATGGGAACGGGTGTTTCTAAAATATTTGAATATCAAGGAATTGATCTTTCACTTTGGGCAAAAGGCTTAACCGCATACGGATATGATCCTATAGTTTATACCCAATTGGACATGGAAATGGTGGGAGTTATTACCCTGCTGGTCATTATTACCGGAATTCTGGCCTCCTTGTATCCAGCTATTAAAGCGGTGAAATTAAAACCGGTAGAGGCATTAAGAACAGAATAGAGAGAATTTTGAGGATACTGATTTTTATCAAAATATTTAAAATCAACGATCATGAAAATAATTGAAGCAAAAAATCTAACAAAAATTTACCGGGAAAATGAAATTGAAGTAAGAGCGGTAAACGGGATTGACTTAGTTTTCGAGGAAGGTGAATTTGCCGCGGTAGTGGGACCTTCAGGATCGGGTAAAACCACGT
>CAZOSQ010000156.1:0-7731 GCA_964582245.1 uncultured Bacteroidales bacterium
GCTTCTTTTATTAAAGCCTTACTCTATAACAAATATTCAATCTTTATAAGTGGGCTTTTAATAGGGGGGGGGATAATGTTTATCACCTCTAATTCAATTAAAAATAATAAAAAACAAATGAATGATTATACCCTTGTACCCGCCATTTTAATTGATTCCACAATTTCGAATTTAATAAATACTGGAACAGCTTCATCGACCTATACTCCTGAAAATAAACAAGATAACTCCACGCATGAAAGGCTCAATTCACCTAAAACAAAACAAAATAATGAAAAAAATAAAAAAGAAATTTTAGAATTAATCCAACATAGAAAAGAAACTGAAGAGACGAACGAAATTGTTATAGAAACTGGTATACATAACATGGTGTCTTCCAGCCATGCTCCTGATCGAGAGGAAAAAGAAACGTGTGATTCTTCCCAAAAACCCCCGAGAATTATTTATAAAACTGAATATGATACTATTAGAAAGAAGAAAGTGATTTATGTTTATGATACCATTAAGGTTAACAATACTCAAAAGAAGAATAATGGCTGGTTTAACAAATAGTTAATGTTGATCTATTTATTATTTTCGTACCTGATCATATATTAATGTTAGATTATTTGCTCTTGGAGAAATATTTTTCTCCAATCTACCCTTTAGAATCAATACTATTACAAAATGCTGGTGAAAATTCAAATAAATCCTTTCAATTTTTTTAGTTTGTTGAAGGAAATCTTGGCATGCATTTCAATAAATTTTCCATATAGACAGGTATTAGATATACTAAAAAATAACCTGGAAGGCTCTATTCAAAAAGGAATTAATACCAGTTTTTACTAAATACTGAGGGAAAAACAGTGACATTTGATAACGATTATTTCCTTGGTGATTTAAATAAAAATAATATTGTTAAATTAACAACAGATATGCTAGCAGGTTTTTAAACGGATTATTCATTAGGAGAAAATCTGTTTTTATCTACACGACTAATGTATCATCAAAAAATCAAACCTCATTTCGAAAATGATTACTCTTCTTCAAAACTGCATTCAGTTAGGTGTTCAGCAGGTTTTCAATCTTTTTTCTAATTTTTTCATTTTTTTTGTAACCATTTATATTTCTTGAGTCTTTTAAATGAAATCAAAATTTTAAAACCTTGAAATATTTTAAAACCATGAAATTATCTATTTATGTTATCGTAAGTATTATATTAATGACTGTTATTTTCTCTTGTGAAAAAGGAGTGTGAAGAATGTAGTAATCCTCCTGTAATCGAGGATCAAATTTTTACAGTTTTAGAAAATAGTCCAATTGGCACTATTGTCGATACAATTCAAATCGAGGAGCCCGATGGTGATCCTGTTTTTTTTGAAATAGTAGAAGGTAATAATGCTGGGATTTTTGACCTTGATGCTAAATCTGGTGTTCTTATTGTCGCTGATAGTGCGCACTTGGATTATGAAAAAGCTACAAAGCATACTATTGTCGTTAAAGTAACCGACAATAGTAAAAACAAGTTAAGCAATGTGGCCGTAATAACTATAAATGTAGTTGATATAAAACCAACAAAAAATGGACTAATTGCTTATTACCCGTTTAATGGGAATGCGAATGATGAAAGTGGAAACAATCACCATGGTAGTAATTTTGGTGCAACGCTAACTACTGATCGATTTGGGCAACAAAATAGTGCTTATCAATTTGATGGCATTGATGATTATATTAAGGTAAGCAATAATTCTTTGTTGAAAAACAATAACTTTAGTTATTCCTGGTGGGTTAATGTAAAATCTTTACCTGCGTATGGGGCAGGTTCAAATATGCTGGAAATCGGTTCAATATGTAGTACCGTGAAGTATGGACAAGTGATAAGTTTAAACAATAATTATGTTGACGACAGTCATGGTTGGGTAGTCACAAGTGGAAATATTGATGGAACACGTGTATTCTATACTGGAAATGATGTTTTACCAAATTTAAATGAATGGTATCATTTGACATTGATAAGAGATAATGTTTCAGTGAAATTGTATGTTAATGACCACTTAATATTTAGCCAAAAAACAGATGGAGCCGAAGCATTTTTTACATCACCCCTGGATTTTTATATTGGAAGTAGGTGTGGAGCAGAATTACATTTTTTTAATGGGATTATTGATGATATAAGAATTTACAATCGTGCTTTAACTAAAGAAGAAATAAATACTTTATATGCAGAAGATAATTAACCGGTTAGAAATAACAATTTTAAAATGAGTTACATTTTACCAGCAATCTGCACCGTTAAACAATATTTTTATTATTAATTTAGAATTTTGAAGTTATTAAATTATCCATTTTACGGGTTTAAAATGCCGCGGGAAGGAACCCGCGGCATTTTTTAGAACTTTTTTTAAATAAAGGGGAATTAACACCAATTGTATTTAATACAAAATAATTCTAAATATATATATGTCCTTCTATTACTTAAAGGAGGGGTATGAAAATTTATAATTTAAAATTTAACCTTGATAACCCAATGGGGAAATTTTTTATGAATTAAGAAAAGAAAATATTAAAAAGGCCAGAGATAAAGGGACAATTAAAATATGACCAGGAGGTGACAGGTAAAAAACTTAAAATATCCACGCCAACTTACTATATTCCTGATCTGTAACGTTGGAAATTTTAAATTCAACAATTTTCATTACATCATCCATTACACCTAAGTTTAGAATTTTGATACTTTTCTGCTTCTAGATAAAACATATTTTTAATTCTGAAAATATGCTTTTTTATAATTAGAAAGATTACTTTTGTTTTATAACAACTTGAAAAATAATTAACCCTAAAGAAATTAATTAAATAATCCTGTAAACCTGTTGATTTCAATTGGTTTTATTCATGGGTTTTGTTACCATAAAAAGAAGGCACATTTTATTTGGCGAATAAATGAATATGGTCATTGGCAGGGAAGAAAAAAAAACAAACCAACAGGTCATATTCCCCGTTTAAAAGTGAATACTGGCACAATATTGGCACAAAAATTTGTTTAAATTTAAATTGGATACTTAAAATGCAACAGCAAAAAATTGGTAAGAAAAATATATTTAAACAACTATTTTGGTTGTGGTTGGCTATAATACTGGTAGCAAGTATTATTCCTACGTTTAATATTATGGAAAGCACATCCAAACCAGAATCAATATTACGATTCGATTATTTAATGCATTTTTTATTTTTTATGTTACTAGGAATGTTATTTGTACTTTGGCAGCATTCAAAAAAAACCACTAAAAAGACGGTATACCTTTGGTTCCTGCTTTTCGGCATTATTTATGGATTTTTAACCGAGTTTGCACAGAAATATATTCCCGGTAGAACCTTTAATTGGAATGATTCATTTAATAATGTTGCAGGGATTGTCATAGGCGTTGTTGCGGCATATATTATCGTGGAAGTTGTTAAAAAGGTACAACAGGGATCCTAAACAACTTCTCATTGTAAAATTCATTAATTAAATGGACATTTCATCATAATAAAATTAATTTTATTCCTTTCAGTCATGAAATCGCTTCGCTAAGTTCAAAGGTATGATGGAACATCCATGTTAATGATTTTTTTATAAATGTGTTTGTGTTTTGTAAACATGGATGTTTCATAATGGTAAGTTATTAAGCTGCGAAGATATTTTTTCCTTTATCAATTTTATGATTATCTTATATTTGCAACGATACGGGATGTTTATTAAGGCATGAAATGATTATAATCAAACATTTTACATCTCTTCTTGAACAACCCACAATTTACTTGCTGAATTTTGATAGAGGTTAGCCAAATGGGTATTCTAATGAGAACTTTCCCCCGGTATGTTAAATATTCCAAAAAAATCTTAATCAACAATTAATTTGGACAGATATTTTTTATATTTACTTTTTTGTAATTTTTTTTATTCAATTATAGTTAAGAATATAATCAAACCCGGTGATCAATTATCCTTATGAGGAAAATAAAATATTTTCATGATTTTTTTCCATTTCGGCTTAACCTGTTTATTTTCTTGGTGATCTTGATATTGGCTTATTATGTTGGGAAAAAATTCTTATTTATCGAGCAAGTATCGGATTCCCGCGAGTTTCTTATCCTGGGTGGTTTGATAATTGGATTTTTATTATTGTTGGTTTCCCTGGGTTTATCAAGTGTTCTTTTTTCTTATCTTTTTTTTGGGACTTATAAGAGGGGAAAAATAAAAAAGGCAGGTTTACACCAGGTTGAAGTTAAGCTGGGTAGCTATCTCTCCACGCACCAGGGTCTGATTCCCTTGACAATTGAAGTGCCAGGGGTTTTAATTCCCTTGTTGGGATACGTCAAGGCACGTGTATTTTTCAAGGATTGGGATTATACTGTTAAAGTTGATCTTGATAAGCCATTGCTAATGAAAAGCAAAAAAAATGGAAGGAAATGTGAAACTTTGATTTACCTGCCGCATAGAAAAGAATATACAGTGCAAAAAGTTGTCCTCTTTTTCGAAGATATGTTGAGATTTTTTTCTTTTCCTTGGAAAATGGAAAGTCCCGCTAAAATAACCAGCTTGCCAGCCAAACAACCTGCTCGTGATTTTGAGTTTTTGCCGGAGGATACTGAAACCCAAGTGTCCCGGGTGAAAATCCGCAGGTTCGTGAAAGGGGAATTGTTGAATTATAAGAAGTTTGAATCATCTGATGATATAAGAAGGATTGTATGGAAAATATACGGGAAGAATAGGGAATTAATGGTTCGTGTTCCTGATATGTCTAATCCATACGCTTCTGATGTTAAATTACTGGCTAGTTTTTACAATAGTTTTAACATTTACCGGGGTGAAAAAGTAAATGCGCAGTTTTTGGATTTCTATAAAGATAACTTGAGATTAATGATGGATTCTATTCAAAAAGAAGGATTCAAGGTTAAATTACTGGCTGATCAAGATAGCCAATATGATCGAGATTTTTCCGATATAGACCCAAATCTTTTAAAAATATGTTCCATGAACTGGCAGGAAAATAAGCCCGTGGAAAATTTTTTGCACGATCATTTTCCTAAAAACAGGAAGTCCCCGGTAATTGTTTGTTTAACTTCATTGGTAAGCGTGAAAGACCTGGAATTTTTAAATAATTTAAATACCGAGACGATTATTTATTTTATCAAGGTGAGCGAAATTTTTAGACAAAAGAAAAAATTCGGGTTGATCCATTTGTTTGTACAAAAAGTTCCGGATGAAGCTTCGAGGGAAAGGCGAAGCTGGAGATTACCATTCTATAAAAGGATGGTTAAGAAAAATGAGAGGAAATTAGCCGAGTTTTTCAAGGACAACGGGATAAAAGTAGTAACTTAATTTTACATGAGAAAATAATCCATGGGATACCACGGAGGTGAAAAAAATGCAAAACCACTTAATATATTTTATTTAATAAAAGTAAATGACAGGAACTAAAAAATACAAGTTGTATAAATTCTTATTGAATATATTTCTTTTAGTTGTCCCAAGCATCATTATAGGAATATTCTTTTTAAATTACCTGCATGAGGATATTTTGTCCTTTAAAATGGATTTGGGATACGAGGGGGTTGTTTTTTCATTGGGATTGCTGGTTTCATTTTCATTGTATTTCATGAGGGTTCGTTTTAGCATCACTTTTCTTTTACTGTTATTGGCAGCAATATTTATATATAAAACCATAGAAAATACATTCACAGGTGAATTTGATTTTTTGCATGCAACAGTCAGGTTTACTATATATTCTGTCCTTTTTGGTGTTGCTTGGCTCATAGGATACGGGTATGCAAGGTTACGTTATTTCTCCATCGGGTTTTCCATTTTCATCTTATTGGTATCCTTGTTAATTTTTGTAAACCAATTTGACGAATTTCCCATATTAATCCTTGTGAAGAAATTTTTACCTATCCTTTTATTTTCAGGGTATATAATATTCGTCCAGGAGAACCTTCAAAAAGTAAGTTTGGATGAAACATATAATTACAAGCGATTAATTAAAAGATTGCTGGTTTTTTTCACGATAATCATTTTCTTATTTGTATTGCCATTTTTCTTGATTAAAAAATTGTTTCCCGAGTTGGAGCAAAATTTGGCCAATAACTTACAAGGACAAGCCGAAAACAATACCTTGTTGTCCAAGTCTGCCAATGATAGGCTTGATCTTAATGATTATCTTGAGCTACAACCAGAGATCAGTAAAACCAATGAATTATTGTTTTGCACCTACTTGGAGAATTTTTTTGACGAGGAAAAAACCATTCCAAATCCATTGTATTACAGGAGATATGTTTTAACAAAATTCGATCCCAAAACGGAAAGGTTTGACGTGGATGATAATATGATATCCCCGGATATATTTTCACCTGAACCGGCAAACATCCCGTTATATTTTATAGAGAAAGATACCAGCGTGATCTTGAACGGGAAAGGAGATAAATACCGGTACCCGGTATATTCCGAATTATATTTAAAGGAGTTGGACGGACTCTCCTATGTAGCACCAAGCATAGGTTTCCAGGTTCGGAGGATGAAGTTATCGGAAGAATATGAATCAGAGTTTCAAATGGCTTATTCTTGTTCCTCCTATGTATCCAGCTTAAACAGTGCTTATTTAATAATAAACTCTAGCAATCCTGCCATCAAATCATTCCAGGAAAAACGGTTTTCCCTTCTTCGACAGGTTGATGATTATGCCGGGGTGGATTCCTCTTTCTTGAAATATTATACCGATTTTCCCATTGGAAAAACTTTTGATTCAATTCAATATTTAGCTAGCGAACTGACGAAAAATGAAAAAAAACCCATTGACAAGGTATTGGCTATCCGCGATTATTTTAATAGCAAGGATGACTTTGGCGAACCCCTGTTCGAGTATACCTTAAAACCCGGTACTCCCGATGATCTAAATACATCCTTACTTCATCATTTTATTTTCGAAAACAGGAAAGGGTATTGTACTTATTTTGCTACAGCCTCCCTTTACTTGCTGAGGGCTGCCGGGATTCCTTCCAGGATGACCGTGGGGTTCATGGTGGTAGATAGGAGTGAAAAAAATCATGGGTGGTACTGGGTATATGCTGACCAGGCTCATGCTTGGGTGGAAGTTTATTTCCCCGGGTATGGCTGGATGGATTTTGATCCTACTATAGAATGTACTGAATGCGAAGAGTCCGAACAACCTGATGCAACCCCCCCTTTACCCAATAGCAAGAAACCCTTGTATGTTGCGACAGGATACATTAACAAGGTGATTGACAGCCTTAATTACTCTATTCTCCTGGATTCAGTGTATTTTAAAAACGGGAGTTATCACGTGAGCAAAGACTCACTATCCTTGGATATTGATCTCGGCAATGCAAAACTGCATTACCATAAAGAAGGGGAGAATAATATCCAATTAAATGATAAGCTTTTGATTATCACGTTTGCTGGAAATCCTCGTTTATCGAACCTCGATCGCTTGAACATGCCGGTGAAATACATTGGGTTACATGAGCGATTGCCTTTGCCATTGCCCATAGATGAAGCTTATGTTTACCCGGATGACAGGGTGGAAATCATCCCGCCGGCTGAAGATACGACAGCAGGAGAAAAGGAAAAAGAATACATCAATATAATATACCTGTCTCTAATATTGATAACCATTATGTTGCTATTCACTCCCCTCGCCATGTACCGTGTATATCTTTTTAAATCAAGAAGAGCCAATGATTTTTATACCAAAACAT
>CAZOSQ010000157.1:0-7725 GCA_964582245.1 uncultured Bacteroidales bacterium
TCCATCGCGGGTACCTGCCACTTTAAAATCCATATCACCTAAATGGTCTTCATCACCAAGTATATCAGATAGGATAGCATAATTGTCGTTGTTCTTATCGGTTATTAAGCCCATGGCTATACCGGAAACAGGGCTTTTGATTTTAATTCCTGCATCCATTAATGCCAAGGTGCCAGCACATACTGTTGCCATGGAAGAAGATCCGTTTGATTCCAATATATCTGAAACCACACGTATAGCATAAGGGTTTTCATCATCCGGGGGGACAACTTTTTTAAGAGCCCTGTGTGCCAGGTTGCCATGTCCTACTTCCCTTCTGCTGATCCCCCTGATTGGACGAGCATCGCCAGTAGAAAAAGGAGGGAAATTGTAGTGAAGGACAAATTTATCGGTTCCCCTAATTAAAACTTCATCAATTATTTTTTCGTCCAATCTTGTACCCAGGGTCGTGGTGGTTAATGATTGGGTTTCTCCCCGTGTAAAAATAGCAGATCCATGAGCGGCAGGGAGATAATTTACCTCGCACCAAATTGGCCTGATTTCATCAGTTTTTCGTCCATCTAACCTGACCTTTTTTTCAAGGATCATGTTCCTGACAGCTTCTTTTTCTACATCATGGAAATACTTGTTAACCAATGGTTTCTTTTCTTCCCTTTCCTCTTCTGGAAGGTTTTCGATAAACTCATTTTTTATATTTTCAAATGCTTGGTTTCGTTCTTGCTTGGGTGAACTAGAAAGGGCTACTTCGAATACCTTGTTGTAAGTGGCTTCTTTTATCGCCTTTTTTAATTCTTCATCATGGGTTTCATGATCATATTCCCTTTTTTTCGTTTTCCCGGTCTCTTCCATTAGTTCCATTTGAACTTTGCAGTGGGATTTAATAGCCTCGTGTGCAAATTTTATGGCTTCTAACATTTCAGATTCTGAAACTTCGTCCATTTCACCTTCAACCATCAGGATGTTGTCATATGTAGCACCCACCATGATATCAAGGTCTGCCTCTTTCAACTGGGAAAATGTTGGATTCAAAATAAATTGGCCGTCTATTCTTCCAACTCGAACTTCAGAAATAGGGCCGTTAAAAGGAATGTCTGAAACGGCTATTGCAGCAGATGCTGCTAAACCAGCCAATGCATCCGGCATAATGTCTTTATCTGCTGAAATTAATGATACGTTCACGAAAGTTTCAGCATGATAATCTTCAGGAAAAAGAGGACGGAGAGCACGGTCAACCAACCTCGAAATCAGTATCTCGTAATCTGATGGGCGGGATTCTCTTTTTAAAAACCCGCCGGGGAACCTACCCAATGAAGCATATTTTTCCTTGTATTCCACGGATAATGGCATGAAATCAACATCTTCTCTAGCTTCTTGGGCCGAAACAACAGTAGCCAATAACATCATATTTCCTTGTTTTATAACAACGGAGCCATCAGCTTGCTTGGCTAGTTTTCCTGTTTCTATAATGATCTCTCGACCATCGCCTAAATCTATTTTTTTTTCTATCAAATTGTACATGTTATAATAAATATATTGGGATCATTAAGATCCATGTTTATATTAAGAAAAGAAAAAAGGCAATAATGAATTGCCTTTATCTTCTCAAGTTAAGCTTTTTAATAATTGCTCTATATCTTTCAATATCGATGGCGATGAGGTAATCTAAAAGACTGCGACGTTTTCCTACCATCTTGAGCAAGGCTCTTTGAGTGCTGAAATCTTTCTTGTTTTTTTTCAGGTGCTCGGTTAGATGGCTTATCCTGTGAGAGAATAAAGCTATTTGTCCTTCTGCTGATCCTGTGTCAGTTTCAGAATTCCCGTGTTGCGAAAAAAATTCTTTCTTTTTATCGGTTGTTAAATACATAATTAAGTTATTATATTATAAATTTTCATACAAAACAAAAGAGTTGCAAAATTATTTATTTTTTTTATATTTATCAACAAAATTTTAAATAAAAAAAACTACTTTCTTTAGATAATATTATCTTATATCGAAAAACTTCACCCTCCCATGGAGAAATAAAGGAATCATCGTTTAATTTTTCCAAACTTAATTGCTAGTTATATCGCATTGACACTAAATTGATGAGCGTTTTAAAGCTTCCTTGAGTTTTTCAATTTGACCAGGGGTTCCTAAAACAAATAGCTGATGCTTTTTCGAAAGTTTTATACCGGGAGGAGGATTGAAGACATAAGAACCATCTTCTTTTTTTAATCCAATAATATTGGCCCCGGTATTTACGCGTATATTCAATTCTTGGATGCTAATGTTTTCAAAACTTGGGGATAAATTGTTACACGAGATTTCTTCGATATTCACGTCTTTTCCTCTTTGAAGCATTATATAGTCCAAGAATTCAACTACATCTGGTTGGGCGACAAGTTTGGCCATTCGTTGTCCCCCTATTTTTTCTGGCATTATGACATTCGTGGCCCCGGCTCTTTTTAATTTCCTGTCTGTATGGATACTGGAAGCCCTGCTAATGATTTTTAAGTCAGGGTTAATTTCGCTGGCAGAAAGCACCACAAGTAAATTATCTGCATCGGAAGGTAAGGTTGTTATCAGGGCCTTTGCCCGGGATAAGTGCGTTAATTGCAATACCTCGTCATGCGTGGCATTTCCCTGTATATAGAGTAGGTTTTGGTTTTCGCGAATTTTCTCAATAGTTTCCTCATCCTTCTCGATAATAACAACCGGTACGTTATGCTCCAGTAAATCTAACCCGGCTTGCCTGCCATTTCGGCCATACCCGCAGATAACAACATGCCCGTTTAATGATTCTATCTTTTTTTTCAACCTCGAAATTCTATAATAATTTCTAAACACACCGTCTACAAGGTACCTGGTAAACGTGGTTACAGCAAAAGCAAATATACCAAAACTAATTATAATTAGAAAAGAGGTGAACCACATTCCTGTTTCCGATAAGGGTCTTACTTCCTTGAATCCTACGGTTGAGATTGTAATAATGGTCATAAAAAAAGCTTCCGTGAAAGAATATCCTTCCATTATCATATATCCAAAAGCACCGAAAAAAATCACCAGTATAAGAAAGATTATTGCATAATAGGCCGTGGAAAAATTTTCAGATTTATTCATGTGCAATTAACCTATTTCCAATTTGACAATGTAAGCATTTTTTGCTTTCGCAATATTTACTTTTTAAATGTATTAATGCCTGGGAATGACAAGAATTCATGGCTTTCAAACCTAGTTGGGACCATTTTTGTATAATCGAATTTTTTTCCGCGGGAATTTGTTCTATAATCTTAAAAGCTTTTTCTTTTACACGTGGGTCTCCTTTTAATTTTCCGTAAAAAAACAGGAATGGTACGACAGTATTTATTATAATTACATGAAAGGCCGATTTTCCTAGTTTTTTCTTTTTTATACTTGTTTCTTTGTTAAAAGTATAATGTGTATCCCAATAAGATGATGCTTGCACGGAAAATAGTTCTTCCAATTCATCAACGTTCTCCATGTCTAATATTTTGGAAAATAAGGAGGATGATTGATGGATGAGGGAGGCAAATTGGGCCAAACGAATCGTGGGGAAATTCATGGGGCGAAGTCGCAAATATTTCCATAAATGATTTTCAATAGGGGTCAACGAAAATTTTTGTCTTAATACTTTGTATTCCCGTTTTAACTCTTTGTAATAATCATCTAATCCATCTTCTTCTAAAAAACCACCTTGTCCAAGTAACAAAGCTTCCAGTTGTAAGATGTCATTTTTATGTTTGATTAGATATTTTAAAGGTAGGGATTTGGCTAAAAGTTCAAAAGGAATGGAGTTAATATTGAATCCGAAATTCCTCGCAAGCAATTGGTAGAAAGCCTCTTCCCAGTCATGGTTGGTGGTGGAAATTACCCTTTCTATAACAGCTGATTTTTTCTCTAATCTTTCTATTAGTAATTTTTCTAACCAAAAAAATAAGGTGAAATTTTCTATGTGTCCTATCTTATCTTGGCACGGGATCCATTTTTTTGCTTTTACCAATTCAGAATATCTTGAATAGATTTTTTCATCGAAAATTAGTTGTGCTGTTGGTATTTTTTCCCCGGTTGATCTATAAATTTCTTCATCATTGCTGTAAACCACCTGTAATATCACGTTGTCATAGGATTTGTCCATGTGATGCAAATGTTTCCTCCAATCAGAAGAGAATATATGCAATTCGGTATTACCGGCCCAGGTTGTATCACCTATGATTAATTGGCTATTGAAAAAATCTGGTCCAGCATTTTTATTGTGTTCACCTGGCTTAATTACTTTAATCTTTTCACCATCATCCGTGAATAGCCTATTTTTATCAAATAATTGGTATTTCCATATGTAATGAAGGAATTCTTCAGTCATAAGGGAGTGTCTTTTTACGTTTTACAAATTTAATTATTCTTGTCAATGTTTGGGTATCTCGATTAATAAATTATATTTTTATATTCATGGTTTCTTCTTGTTGATCCAAAAACTTGTTATGGTTGTTTTTCAATTAAAAATTTCCAATATCTTTTAGGCATTAATTGGATGTGAAGTTGTTTGTTTTTTCTCTCTTCAATGCAAATTGATTTGAAATAGTTTTTCCAGAGTTTTTGAATGGCTTTTTCATTTTCATCCAAAATCTGTTCGGGTAAATTTATGTTATTTTTATTGAAACTTAATTGGGTTAGTTGAATTTGATGCGTTTGATTTAAATCATAATAAAAGCCATAATCCCTCTTGTTGTCATAAATAATCCATTGTTGATCGGCAAAACGAGATGAGAAGTGTTCTATTACCAGGGGGAGGGCATTATAAATAGGTTCACAAGATGAATAATAAATTCCCTCCTTGGTTTTTTGAAAACGGGTGAACATCTTTATCCTTCCAGCTTCTTTGAGAATCTTTTTTACTGCATCCCGGACTTTTAAAACATTTTCATTGCCAAAATTGCTTGCAAGAAAGGTGTTTTTAGTGTTTATAATATCTTTCACCAGGTGAAAAATGGGCAATTCAATTCCATCAATACCTGTTAAATGTGCTAAATAAACTATCCTGGAAATTTTAACAGAAATTTTTCTAATACCATTCCAAACTCTTGCTGCTTTTTTTTCATCAGTAATAACTTCATGTTTAAAAGAAAACAGGTCCATTTGTCCTTTTTTAATATTCATGATATCAATAGGTTCTGTTTTTTTATCGTAAACATCAAAAATAGCTGATAAAAAACAGTCAAAAGAGCCATCATATGTAAACATGGTATCTCTCATGGGAATAAGCGTAATTGTACGTGTTTATTATTATTTACATGATGTCCAAGGATTACTTTTTTCACATACTCGGGAGTTAATTCTTGTACAGTTTTAAAATTTCCCAGTTCATTGCTAGTGATAAAATATTGAGCTCTTTTTAAAATAATTCCCATTTTCTCCAAGTGGGAGGTCGTGACTTTGCCATATCGTCTTGCTGAAAGAATCATTTTAGCAGATTTTACACCAATACCGGGAACCCTCAGCAATATCTCGTAATCAGCTTTGTTGATATCAACTGGAAACATGGAGGGATTTCTAAGGGCATAGCTTAATTTAGGATCCACGTCAAGATCTAAAAGAGGGTATTGAGTATTTACAATTTCATTCACCTTAAATTTATAGAATCTAAGTAACCAATCTGCTTGGTACAACCGGTTTTCCCTTTTAAGAGGCGGTGAAGGCAGCATGGGAAGGCGCTTGTCATTATTATTCACGGGGATAAAACCGGAATAATATACCCTTTTTAGTTTTTGTTCATAATAAAGGATAGAGGATAGGGATAAAATTTTTAAATCGGAATCGTTTGTGGCTCCTACTATGAGCTGCGTGCTTTGTCCGGCAGGTGCAAATTTCGGTATCCTGTGATGTTTTTTACGTTCTTCATTATTTTCTAAAATATTTCTTGAAATACTTTTGATAGGGCTAAAGATGCTTTCGAAATTTTTTTCAGGTGCAAGAATTTTTAGATTGGATTCTGTTGGTATTTCGATATTGACACTCAGTCTATCTGCGTATTGACCAGCTTGTTTAACCAAAATAGGACTGCTCCCAGGGATGCTCTTCATGTGAATGTAGCCATTGAAACGTTGATTTCTTAATTCCTTGATTACTTTTACCATCCTTTCCATGGTATAATCGGGAGATTTGAAAATGCCAGAGCTAAGAAATAATCCTTCAATATAATTTCTCCTGTAAAATTCTATGGTAAGGTTTACCAATTCTTCAATTTTAAAAGATGTACGTTTTATATCATTACTTCTTCGACTAACACAATAAGCACAGTCATATTGACAATAATTCGTGAGCATAATTTTAAGAAGAGAAATACACCTGCCGTCCTCGGTGAAACTATGACATACTCCCCAACTTTTGGTATTTCCCAGTTCGCCTTCACGATTGTTCCTTCTACTTCCACTGGAGGAACAAGAAACATCATATTTTGCTGAATCTGAAAGTATTTTTAGTTTATGAAAGGTGCTTTCCTTGATCATGTTTTTATTATCAAAAATACTAATAAAATTAGAATGACAATAAAATTAGAAATTATTTTAAAATTATTTTCCAAAAAAAATGATATATTAATGATGTTAAAGTGTTAATACTAATGTATAATTATTAGGAGCGAGTTAATTTGCCTGTATCTTGTTATTTACTTGTGCCTAGCGTTCCTGTAATCAACGGAAGGGTTATTTCAATCAGGTCACAGGTGGAGATAAAGTTGAGATTCCCGGCTTTAAACAGGAATGGTTCAAAATTGTACAAATTGAATTATTAATTTTTAAATAGTTTTAACAGTGAAGAGAAAAACAAAAAAATATTTAAGACCCGTTTCAGGTGTAATCATTTTGATACTTGGCGGGGTCTTTATGTTGCTTCCTTTTATTCCCCTGGGCTATGCATTTATTTTCCTTGGGCTATTCTTGCTTGTGCCTTACGTGCCTTTTTTTGCAAGGTTCATGAATTGGTTAAAGAAGAAGGATGAAAGCAATAAACTTGAAAAAGTTGAGGGTAAAACAGATGATGTACTAGGTACAAATCAAGAAAATGAAAGTGATAAAAAGAACAATAAAGATGAAGGACAGGAAGAAGATAAATCGGGCAAACAAAAATCCCATGTTTTAGGTGAAAATGAAAAAAGACACTAAATTTGATCTAAATAATTTAAATCATTATTACTTATGCTTAGTATAATGGTGTGTCAATGCGGGAAAAAGAAATAAGATGTTGAAAATAATTATGTTAGTCGGATCCGGGGGGTTTTTGGGATCTGTTGCACGGTTTTATATTTCCAGGTACTTACAAAAAACTGTCTTATCAACATTTCCATTCGGGACATTTGCGGTTAATATTTTAGGTTGTTTTCTTATAGGACTTATTTACGGGTTATCTTCCAGGGAAATAATTATTTCCCCGGGAGCAAGATTGTTTTTAATGGCAGGTTTTTGTGGGGGATTTACTACTTTTTCAACTTTTGCCCATGAAAATTTACTTTTAATTAGGGATGGTCATTTCTTGCACTTTTTTATTTATTCAGTGGCCAGTTATAGTTTAGGGTTGTTTGCTGTTTACCTGGGCAATCTAATCGTTAAACTATTTTGATTTCACTATTATTCAAGAAAATTTAGCCCTTAATACAAAATGAATATTCGGGATGATGCTAGTGTCTTGTCAATGATAAAGCGTCCTGACGTTTCAGCCACTACGCTGGGTTC
>CAZOSQ010000158.1:0-7723 GCA_964582245.1 uncultured Bacteroidales bacterium
CTTATCGTTATATTGGGTGAAAATTGTCCTTTCGATCGCCAGTAATCATGAGTGGTATCCACGAAGGCTTCCATGGCCGGCCAAAAATAATCGGCAAATTCTGCTCCCTCAACTACCACCCTGATTTTATCATTAAAGCGAGACATGCCGTTAGCCGTTCCCACGATAAAATCTTCAGCTATGGGAGCATTAAATACTCTTTCTTTTCCAAAAATCTGCTGGAGTCCCTTGGTAACATTAAATATTCCACCTTTTTCTTTATTAGCAAGATCCTGTCCCCAGGTAAAAGTATCTGGATTATTTTCAAATTCGGCCTTTAATGTATCGTTAAGTCCTTGAATCAATTTTTTTGGCTCTCCCTGGTAATCATGGACACCCTCGGGATATTTATCTGCAGGGTAAGGAGCCGGTATGACATAGTCATGTATTGAATCAGGACTTGGATCAGGAGCAGAAATAGCAGCCTTATGAGCTAATTTTACTTCTTCTTTCACACTTTGTTCAATTTCCGCCAATTCCTCTTCTTTGAACCGCTCGTAACGCAATAACATTCTCCGGTACTTAGCAATCGGGTCATATTGTTGCACGTAATTTAGCTCGTAATCATCCCTGTATAAGTCATGCCTGTCCGAATTGGAATGGGAATGTATACGTACACAATTGGCCTGCACAATAACGGGTTGTTGGTGTTTTAACACATATTCCCTGGCAGCAAGCATTGTATTCATCGAATCAAAAACATCTTTACCATTGCAGTGCAAGATATGAAGGTTTTTTAAGCCCCTGAAATTATCAGCAACTTTCCTATTGGCGGTTTGATCCTCCTTGGGTACAGAAATTCCATATCCATTATCTTGAATTACAAAGATAACAGGAAGTTTCTCTCTTGATGCACCATTTATGGCTTCATAAACATATCCCTCTGAGACCGATGATTCCCCTTGAGAACATAATACTACCCCGGGGTGATTGTACCTTTTAAATGCACGACCCAAACCGGTTGCTTGTAAAGCATGATTTCCTGTGGAGGAGGAAACATTGTGGATATTCCATGCTGGTTTGGCAAAGTGATTGGACATATGTCTACCGCCACCCGCTACATCAGTGTCCTTGGATATACCGTTTAAAATTATTTCTTCTGCGGTTAATCCCGCGGATAAACAAGTTTCCAAATCACGGTAGTAAGGAAAAAGATGATCAGTTTCCTTGTTAAAAACTTGGCCAATGGCCAACTGAATACCATCGTGGCCAGCACATGGAGCATGGTACGACCATCCTATAGCTTGTTTCAAATAATTGGGTGCCTTGTTATCTAATGCACGGCCCAGTGTTAATAAACGAAACCATTTTTCTAGGGTCTCTTTTTTGGTTGTTTTTATAGAATATTTTTTTTCTACATTGATCATAACTAAAATATTAAATAGTTCTGTTCATATCAAATTCTTCAATATAATCTGCCACTTTTTTCAAAAATGCTCCTCCTAATGCACCATCAATGACCCTATGATCATATGTTAAAGAAAGGAACATCTTATGCCTGATGCCAATCATATCTCCAGATGGTGTTTCAATTACTGCCGGCTTTTTTTCTATAGAACCAATTGCTATGATTGCAGTTTGCGGCTGATTGATAATTGGAGTACCCGTTAAATTCTTAAATGACCCGAAATTAGAAACACTAAAAGTGCCACCTTGTATATCATCCGGGGATAGTTTATTATTTCTTGCATTTGCAGCCAACCTGTTTAATTCTTTCGTCAATC
Source organism: uncultured Bacteroidales bacterium (assembly GCA_964582245.1). GTDB lineage: Bacteria > Bacteroidota > Bacteroidia > Bacteroidales > CAZOSQ01 > CAZOSQ01. The sequence goes on from CAZOSQ010000158.1 coordinate 1,764, forward strand.
CCGTTAAGTTCAGGTTTTCGGCTCTTTTTATCACGGGAACGATCAAATTTCCAGAAGGTAAAGCCACTGCTACACCTAAATTAATATCTTTCCTGAGAATGATATTTTCTCCGTCTACCGAAGAGTTTATCATTGGGTATTCTTTTAAGCTTTTAGCGATAGCCTCAAGGAAAACCGGGGTATAAGTGATTTTTTCTTTTTCCCGGTTGAGGAATATATCCTTTACTTTATTTCTCCATAATACTACATTGGTTACATCTACTTCAATAAAATTGGTGACATGAGCAGAAACTTGCTTGGATCTAACCATATGTTCAGCAATAATTTTCCGCATTCTATCCATTTTTACAACTTCATCACCCTCGTTTACAGGTATCTTAGGGGCTTCAGTAGTTTGAACCTTACGTGTTTCCACCGCAGAAGGTTGTCCTGGTTTTTGTTCTAAATAATGAAGGATATCTTCTTTCTTAACCCTCCCATTATATCCTGTTCCTGGAATTGAATTTAATTCTTCCCTACTAATACCTTCTTTTCTTGCAATATTTTTGACCAGTGGGGAATAGAATCTCTCATCTTTTTCTTCTTTTATTCCTACTGTACCAGTACTAGGAGGAAATACTCTTGCGGGTTTTTCTTCAATGGTTTCTTTTTCTTTATGATATTCTTCTTCTTTTTCGGGTTTTTCTTTTTCACCCGCATCTTTTCCTGTACTAATTACGGCTATTATTTTGCCTACAGGTACCAGGTCATTTTCCTTGAAAAACACTTTAGAAACCACCCCATCAACTGGACTTGGTATCTCAGAATCAACCTTATCTGTTGCTATTTCCAGCAATGGGTCTTCTTCTTCTATTTTATCACCTTCTTTTACAAACCATTTAGTGATAGTAGCCTCCTGGACACTTTCTCCCAGTTTAGGCATTAACAGTTCGAATTCAGACATATTATATTTTTTTTTCGATAATTTTCCAACTTAAACAACATGGGGTTAAGAAATGTTCACTTATTCCCATGGAAATTCACGGATTTCTTATCAAAAAATATCATGGATGATTATAATAAACTATTATTGAGAAAGGTGTTTATTAGGTAGTGTTTTTTGTTTTTAAGGGAAAAGTTTCTGATTAAGAGGAGGTATTTTAATTTTATAAAACCTTTTTGAAAAAGATTACCGGGAAATGACTATTGATATTTTATTGAAGGTTTAAATTTAAATTATTTGCTCTCCTTGGAGAGTTGTTTTTAATGAGGATTGTCATTTTTAGTGCTTGCACAATTATTTTGGCTCATTGGTTTTAAAAATCTAAAATGATGTTTTGCCCTGCCCGTTGTTCAACTTCGATAAGGTAGGCAGTTTTCCAACTAATCAGGTGATTATAAGCCAATAATAATTCTGCTTGACATTTCAAACAAATCATATCCATTTGGTTGTTACTTTTTCCACACCGCGGACATATAGCTGGGTAAAAATCTTTCTTTTCCAATTCTATAAATTTTAGATTGATTAATTTGACTGCTTCTTCTATATAGAATTTACGTCAAGCCTACTAAAATGTTACAAAATGAAAAGAAAAAAAATAGAAATTATCTTTATTTTTTAGCTAACAATTCAGGATATTGGTAATCAAAAAGATCGTGATTTGGCCAGTTTTTAATAGTGCTAACAGCTTGAAACATGGTTCTTGATAAATCCCTATGAATTCCTCTTTTATTAAAAGGTGTTGTATTTACAATGATTATCCATGAAATATTGTTTCTTTGATGTAGCAATAATGCAGAAGTTCCCGATAAGGTGCCTGTTCTCCACCACATTCCTTGTCCATCAGAACCTCTCCATCCAATAGGACCCATATCTTCATCATCTGAACGGGTCATGTATTTTAATAACTTTGTATTCAATACATCTGGTTTACTGGATTCAGTGTCTATCGCTACCAAAAGTTTAAGCAAATCTGGTGCAGTAGCAATCCATCCTCCAGCACCACCTAATAATTCTATATGATTTCCACCATAAGTGAAAGGCACTTTTTGGCCACTTCCATCAAAAGCATAAGTTAATGGCGCTGTTTTATCTTCATAATATTTTACTTCCCTGTCGGCTTTTTCACAATAAAAACTCTTTCCAAGTTTCATATCATGAATTCCCAGGGGCTCTAATATCTTTATTTTAACATAATCTTCGTAAGGTAATCCTGAAACGACTTCTATTATTTCGCCAAGCAAGGCATAACCAAAATTAGAATAACTATATGTTGACCCTGGTTTAAAATCAAGGTTTTTAGATAAAATATACATCGCAATATCATTGATTTTCAAGGGAGGCTGTTTCTTTGTTTTTCTTGAAATGTACAATGGCATGAACATGGGATCTCCCTTTTTCCTGTCCCATCCCCCCGTGTGGCTTAAAAGGTGTTCTATTTCTATATCATAGACTTGAGAATCAATTACTGTCGAATAGTCCAATTGTGGGAAATAGCCGCCGATACCAAAAACTTTATCTTCAAGTTTAAGTTTTCCCTCCTCGATCAATTTCATGATTGCCACGGCAGTGATTAACTTAGATACGCTGGCTATTCTATATAGGTGTCCCGGGTTGGCTTGAATTTTTTTCTCTTCATTAGCGTACCCGAAACCCTTCGCATACATTAGTTTTCCTTCCCGGGAAATAGCAACTGAAGCTCCTTTTATATCATTTTTTTCAAGCAATTGCTCGATGATTTTATTTGCTTCATGGAAAGCAATCATGGTATCACATAATGTATTGGGGATGTTACTCGAAAATGATGTTGAGTAGGTTGTTTCCGTTATTACATCATTGGTATCCTTATCTGAAAAACCCGCAGGTATACCTAGTATAATAAACAACAAAATGATTATTGTTTTTATAAGCCTTTTAAAATGTTTCATCTCTTCTCCTTAGTTATTTTCAAGAATAAATAACTCCTTCCTGGTTCACAAAAATACGAATTTTAAACGTTATTTTCTTATTAATTAAAACAATTTTATTAAAAGGAAAGTTTAAGAGGGTAATTCCTATTGTTAATAACTTTACCCTTCGTGTATTTTAAAACATTGTATTTCACTATAATAATTGGTAATATTTCCAATGCTGGGATGTGCAATAGAATTAGTCCAAATTGTTGATAACTTTTCTATAATTTTCAAGAATGATTTTTCATGTAAAATTATTACCCGGGGTAGTGGGATGTCCAATGCTTATTTTAAGGCAATACTGTAAAACGATCATTTATTCCGCCAGGGGTAAGGATCGCAATTGTCAATTAATAATTCAATCCTGCAACTCCTGCAAACATGCTCACGATGAAAAAAACGAGGTAGAAGAGAATCATTAAAATGGTAAGGATACCAATGAACCTGTAATGTTTACGAAGATTGACAAATGCCGATGTAAGAGAAATATGATCATTATCCTTAATCGATTTTTTCATTTGGTTTGAAAAGCGCAACAGGTAATATAGCGGGAAAAAGTAAACGATTGCTAAGATAATGTATGTGATTGATAACCAAATACCGGGAAGAGGAAAGTTGGGCGAAAATCTCCGGGACATACCTGCCACGGAAAAACCTGCAATAACTATTAATCCTAAAACAACAAAACCAACAATCGCAATAAATTTGGTCCATTTCCTGGTTTCATCTAAAGATTTTATGGAAATATCGTCTAAATGTAACTGTTGTTCTTGTGTAATTTTTTCCATGCTTTTTTTGAATTATAAACAGCCTTAGAACAATTTTTGTTTAAATTGAATAAAAAAATTGGAAAATTATGCTGGTATTTTATCCTGGTTGGTGTTTACATGAAAAAAACAGGGTTTTATCCATGAATTTCTTGCATTCATAATTTATCCTGTAGTTTTGGGGTTTCATCAAAACCTTCCTTCTTTTTTACCTGTTAATAAGATTAATCAAATATAGTTCCAATGCACGAGGACGAGGTAAATCAATTTAATGATTGAATAGATTAGAAATAAAAACAAGATTTAACGAAAAATGAAAAAAATATACTATATAATAATAATTTTTTCGATATTTTCATGCAATCAAAAAAGACTTGAAGACGATAACCAAATTCTTCTTTTCGAGGGATGGAAATATCATAGTGGAGATAATATAGAATGGGCTAAACCTAATTTTGATGATTCAAATTGGAAGGTGATAAGTCCTCGATTATTTTGGATGAACTATGTTTACCAGGACAAAAAGAATGGATTTGCATGGTACCGCAATAAGGTTATAATACCTTCAACTTTAAAAGAAAATGCATATTTAAAAGATAGTGTTCAATTTATTTTAGGCCAAATAGATGATGCGGATCAAATATATTTAAACGGATATCTTCTAGGAATTAATAATGAAGTTGTCTCCCCGGGAAATGAACCTTTTTCAGATTTCCCCGATGACCAAGTTGGATATAGCCTGTTTAGAAGATATGTTATCCATGTGGATGACCCGCGAATCAACTGGGACGAAGAAAATACCATTGCTATTCGCACACATGATGGAAGCATGATTTTCAATTCCTTACAAAATATAAGCATGGTGGATATCAAAGATTATCTAAAAATTAACATCCATCAATTTCCCTATGAACTGGAAGATAAAGATAAATACAGGAAAAAAATTTCTGTTGAAAATAATTATATCCATCCTTTTACAGGAAATATCATTTTTAAAATAATCAATGTGTATTCAGGTGAAGTACTTTATAAAAAAGATTTACCTGTAACATTTGAAGTGGGTGAACGAGAGGAATTTACTTATAATTTTTCTTTAGATCAATCGGAACAACATATTGCATTGTTTATTTTTAACCAGGAGGGTACCGATAATTATGCAATTCGTAAACAGGAGATTCCCTATATATTGACTCCCCCGGAACAGGAAGAGCCTCGAATTCATGGCCCCGGAATTTATGGACAACAAGTTGATAATGATTTTTTATACAGGATACCTGCTTCAGGTGAAGGTCCAATGTATTTTTCATGCAAAAATCTTCCCGAAGGGTTACAAGTAGATTCAACAACAGGTATTATAAAAGGAAAAATCTCTAAAAAAGGTCCTTATAAGGTGGTTTTTGTGGCAAAAAATGATTTTGGCGAATCTAGGAAGGATTTTTTGATTAAAGTAGGTGATAAAATATCGTTGACTCCCCCGATGGGATGGAATAGCCGCCATTGCTTTGGATTGGATGTTTCTGCTGAAAAAATAAAACAAACAGTTGATTACATGGTTTCTTCAGGGCTTGTCAATTACGGGTGGAGTTATATTAATATTGATGATGGATGGTCTTCTAAAAAAAGAACTAAAAAAGGTTTTTTACAAGGAAGCGATGATTTCCCCGATATGAAAGAGCTAGTTAATTATATACATTCCAAGGGGTTAAAAGTTGGTCTGTATTCTACGCCAGGAAAAAATACTTGCAAGGGATTTCCCGGCAGTTATGGCTATGAAATGAAAGATGCAAAAACTTTGGCAGATTGGGGCATCGATTTTTTAAAATATGAATGGTGTTCTTACCATGATATTGCCAGGGATGCAAGTTTACCCGAACTTCAAAAACCTTATGTTTTGATGAAAAAATGTCTTGATAAAACAGGACGTGATATTATTTACAGTATTTCACAGAAAGGTATGGGAAAAGTCTGGGAATGGGGAGAGGAAGTTGGTGGACATCTTTGGAAAATTACCATTCCCATAAAAGACCAGTGGCATCAAGTTTATGCCAATGCCTATCTATTGGTCGAAGAGAATCTCTTTATTTCAGAAGGATGGAATGACCCGGGAGAACTATTACCCGGCTGGTTGTTAGGAAATAAATTCCCGCGTCCAACCCGGTTGACGATCAGTGAACAGTACTCTCAAGTTTCACTATGGGCAATTATGTCCGCTCCTATGATCCTAGGGAATGATTTATCAAAACTTGATGATTTTACCTTGAG
>CAZOSQ010000159.1:0-7638 GCA_964582245.1 uncultured Bacteroidales bacterium
ATGATCAGTTGGAAGAAGTAGAGGCACTCGAGTTACCTTTGAATTTAATTCTTCACAATCTTGAAATATATTTAATTCTCTTCTAAAGTAAAAGATATCATCAGAATTATTCCTGTTGGACGTGAAATACCCTTGTTCCGCGTTCTCGATTTTATAAAAGCTAAAATCATCGGATTTTGAATTAAAAGGTAAAGGTAATAACTCTGGTTCAGTCCAAGATGAATCTTCCTTTCGTGAGAAAAAGATATCCAATTTTCCAATTCCCTCTCTCCCGTCCGAGGAAAAATATAACTTGTCATCATGTATGAAAGGAAAAACCTCGTTTCCCGGTGTGTTAATCATTGATCCCATGTTTACAGGGGCTAACCAATTTTCATCATTTCTTTTACAGGAATAAAGATCATATCCCCCGTAGCCACCAGGCATATTTGAGGAAAAATAAATATATTTCCCATCCTTGCTTAATGAAGGATGCATTACATTATACTTCTTGTTATTATAGGGAAAAGGATTTTTGCCTATCCATTTATCCTCTTTTAAAATAAAGGAAAATAAACCCAAGGTTGAAAATTTTTCTTGCTTACTGCCCCATTTTAATAATGATGTATTAATCGAACGAGTTATAAACATTTCTTTACCATCAATGGAGAAGGTGATAGGACCATCATGGGAAAATGAAAATAATTCTTTTGCAAATAACTTAGGGGTAGACCATTTATCTTCTTTCTTGCTCGAAAAATAAAGATGAACTAGGTTTCGACTAGCCGAATCTTTTAATGATATTAAACCTTGGAAATTCTTATCGGAACAAAAGATAACTCCATCTTTATAAATAACAGGTGCAAATTCATTATATTTCCCACTTGTAAACCCGGGTGAATATAATTCATAATCTTCCTGCCCCACGAGCAGGTTAAAATACATAATAAAGTAAATAATCCACAAAACCTCTTTCTTCATAAGATACATTTTAAAAATATCTTGGATGATATGCTTTAATTCTATACTTGAACTCATACTCAATCAAGAATTCGTGGGATCCTCCATTATGAGTGCGTAACATATTCAACGTGTAATCGTAAGCATATCCTATTCTCAATTGTTCATTCAGTTGAAACTCAACGATAGTTGCCAATGCCTCATTATATCGATAGGTCAATCCAAACCATATTTTGTTTTTATAAATTAAACTCGTGGTTAAATCAATTTGTACGGGAGATAAATTATGGTATTTCAATAAAAAAGTGGGCTTTATTTGTATACTTTCATTATAAGAGAAAAGACCTCCCCCGGAAAAAAAATAATTATAATTCCGAGGGTTGCTGATCAATACATGCTCACCACGTTCTTCATCCTGTACCCGATTCAATAGCAAAGGGATTGACCCTCCAAGAAACAAATTACTTGAAATATAATATACCCCAAATCCAAAATTTGGAATAATAAATTTTTCAATATCCCCCGAATTGAAAGCAACATCCCCTTCTTCAATTGTTTTTACTTGGTTCAAATCAGCTTTAAAAGTGTTTAGCCCTGCTTTAAACCCGAAGGAGACACTTCCTTTTTTAAGACCAACCTTATAGGCATAATTTCCATATACACCAGTTGATTTTTCGATGCCTATTTTTTCATTCATCACCAATAATCCTAGACCCATCTTTTCATTCTTAACGGGAGCATGAGCTGAAAAATACTGGTAAACTGGTGCTCCTTCAAAATCTTTCCATTGATCCCGGTATAAAACTGCAACATTTAATGCATCGCGGGATCCAGCATATGCGGGGTTTATAACCAACCCGTTGAACATATACTGACTTACCCCCTGGATAAATTGAGCGGGTACTTCGTGAGCAAGAAATAAAAATATTAATATGTACAGGGTTCTCTTCATCTATTTCTTTAGTACAACAAAACCTTTACGAGGCTTTGCATGATCATATTTAAATACGTAAAAGTAAGTGTCTTCGGGCAGTTCCTTACCTCCTCTTGTTTTTCCATCCCATTCATTATTATAATTATCATTATGATATATAATATTTCCCCATCTATTCATCACGAACAGTTCACCTTTTATTACATTTTCTAAACCCTTGATAACAAAAAAATCATTTTTCCCATCACCATTCGGGGAAAATCCATTAGGGATAATTAAATCATTCACGTATATAACAAGGGAGTCCTTTACTACCGGGCAAACCCCGTTGATCACGTTCCAATACAGCAGGTTCTTACCAATTTTAAGATTATTCACGATGGTTACATTATTACCCGTATCCTGGAAATCAATAGTTTCATTATTGCTAGTCCAATACCCGGACCCGAGCTCGGGATATGGAGCTTCTATAATATGCTCGAATTCAAAAAATAGTTCGAATGAATCTCTAAATTCCGGTATAGTTGGTTCTTCATAAAAAGTCCAATGAACAGTATCTTGCTTGGAACAAATTCCTTCCGTTTCTTTCCATATAAACTCGTATGTGCCATATTTTAGGACGTTGACCGAAGATTTGGGGTTATTCAAATTAGAAAAAGAAGATAAAACTGAATCAGATAACCAAATTCCATATTCACTTGATGATTCTGCGTTCAAGCTTGCCTCTAATCCGCATACTTTACCATCCGTACCTGCACTTGGACTGGGAACCTGGTACACGTGAAAAATGGCTTCTCCCGAGGGTGATGCAGCTATACATTTATTTTTATCTTCCAATTTTTTAATAGTGAAAATCGAGGAATTTCTTGGTATGACAATTATAGAATCCTTTGATGATAAACTATCTTTCTTAAAAGTCTCGAATTCGTTTCCAACTTCTACATTAAAGGGGTCATTCCCGCTCAATTCCACGTTTAGCAGGTACTCATCGCCTGAACAAACAGTATCCTGCACATTAATTAAATTCCCTTCCGGAAGGGGCAATGGATCTATTCGTATAAAATTGGAAGTATCTATGCAACTATTTTTTTCACCTGACATGACAATCCTTCTCATAAAAAGTGTATCCGACATACTATCACCCGGAAAATTTTGCTCCTCATTACCAACAGGAAACCATTCACCAACAACTTGTTTTTTTTGCCAATAATATTTATAATTACCATTCCCCCCGTTTGGCAAGCTACCATCGACTTGCCAATCATCTGATTGCAAACATACTCGATCAGGGCCTGAAATAATATTGTTTTGGATTGAATCCAGTACCAAGACAAGAATTTCCTTGCTATAACTATCACATGAGGAGGATATAACTTTTCTCCTAAAATATTTTGAAGAGGTAGTCCCGGGAAAATATGAAACATTCGTATTAATGCCAGAGGCTGGATGCCAAGAACTTGTCATTCCCCGTTCTTCCCATTGATAAATATAATTAGTGTTATCACCCCCCGTAGCCATTGCCCCTGTAATCATGCTGGGGAATTCTCCATGACAAAGTTCTTGATCATCAGAAATTAACCTATTAACTATCGAATCATAAACATTTATTTGCACCTGGTTACTGGTATCTATGCACACTCCTGAATAGACTATTCTTTTGATCAATGTAGTATCTTTCAATGCAGGAGGAACCCAATCGGCAAGATTATCATTTTTTAAAATCCAATTATCTTCACCTGTCTTATAAATCCAACTATACTGGTAGTTTCCTGTCCCACCGGAAAGAACATTTTGATGATGAATGGTATCTGGAATTTCATTGAAACATATTTCTTGGTTACCTGTTATTTCATTATTTTCAATAAAAGGAAGAATAGATATATCCACTGAATTGCTAGTAGAGAAACAGGGTCCTGACTGAACTTCTCTTTTGAAGGTTTTATTCTCGGTCAAAATTCCAGGTAATAGAAATTCTTTATCTTTTCCTGCTAATAAGATCCAACTAGAAGAACTCGTTTTTTCTTTCCATTGGAAAGAATATGCTCCTGTTCCACCAGTTAAAATCTCCTTGGTATTTAAAGTATCTGCTTCTGTTCCCAGGCAGGTAGTATGTTCAGGATTAATCTCGTTACCAGCCAAGGCTGGATAAACAGTAACCTTTATAGTGTCACTAATTGAAGTGCAATTACCAGATAATATTATTCTCCTATAAAACCGGCTTGATGTTAAAGCTTGAGGCGTATAATCCCTAGTGTCCACGCCGGGAATAACACTCCAGCTATTTGTATTTGAACTCTCTTCCCATGAAAATGAATAATTTATCATATCCCCGCCAGTTGGATCGGAGCTTGTAATTGCCAAGGGTATTTCTCCTTCACAAATTTCCTGGTCATCTTGGAGATCATTCAAGATATTCTGTTGAACATTGATCGCAACAACCTCACTTGTATCGTATATATTATCGGAAACAACTATACGTCTATAAAAAGTTGTATCAAGGAGAGCAGGAGGTTGATAATCCTTCTGGTTAAAAGTGTTTTTGGCAACTTTCCAAGAACTCGTGGTGCTTTTTTCTTGCCAAATAAAAGAATAATTTCCATCTCCCCCTTTTGGACTGCTAGCAACTAATTTACCAGGTATTTCCCCGGCGCATATAACTTGTGAGAGGGGCATTAAGTTATAAAGAAAAACCCTCAAAGGAAAAGGACGACTGTATAATATTGTTCCCTGCCCACCATTACTGGAACCAAAAGTTTCATTTCCATGAGGGTCGTATCTACCATGGCTTCCCCCAGATTTATTTATGGTTACATTACTTGGAAAAGACGATAATTTTGTCCATAAAACACCTCCGCCTCCCCCGCCTCCAGGTCCTGTTTTTTCATTAACATCATAAGTATTTCCCCCATTTCCTCCACAAATATCTATGGCCAAATTTCCCTCGATTTTATCTACATCTAGTATTATGGCCCCTCCTCCTCCGCCACCGCCACCCCCGGCATAGGCAGAATCAGTGATACTTTCACCCCTTGCAAGAATGGAACCACTATTAATCCTAAGGGTATCTGCTATCAAAATTATTATACCCCCTCCATTTCCTCCCCGGGTTGCTAATCCAGCATTAGTTTGTGTTCCACATCCTCCGCCACCCCCCATGAATATCCTGTCTTTATATGGGTCGTTCAAATAATAAGTTGTTTCAATGCCTCCACCCACAACCTCTAATGAATCACCACAAGAAGCCGTTTCGTAACCTGCGTTTCCTCCTCGTCCATAATTACCTCCACCGCCTCCCCCGGAATGTTTCCCATATCCCCCGCCACCAGCATTAATAAGGCGTCCGCGCCCCCTGGTATATTCATATCCCTCGGGTTCAATACCTTCTCCTTTTATTCCTGCACTATCCACCGCGGAAGATGTGAAATATGGTTCTGTATAACCAGCAAATGCTCCTGAACATTCACCAGGGTAAAGATCACCAGAAGGATCTCCCCCTTGATATCCCATAGCACTTGCGTTTATATCGGCTTCCAAAGTAACTCCCCCTCGTGCAATAAAAGCAATGATACCACCAAATCCGTTAACCGGGTTCCAAGGGGTGCATTTCAATTCACCAGTGATAACTGGCTTATTATAACTGGGTACACGAACCAACTGCCCATATTCCCCACCTGAAAAATTAGTGATTTTATTTATGGATGTGGTTAAAATTATTTCCTTTGTGGAAGTCAATATTTTCTTAATTAGCAAAATTTCAAACAATCCCGTATTTTTTATTGAAAAAATTATTCCTCCTCCCGGGATTGTAGGCTCAGCTCCTTTCATTTGAATCATCAAAACAGTGTCACCAGGGGAAAAACCTATTATATCATTTACAAGAATGGTATCAGGATCACTTTTATTCGTGCCAAATACTTGTTTTATTTTGGTATAATTGTTAATAACACCTGAAACTGAAACTTGAGCCTTTATTGAGTCAATTTCACAAGTTATCAATATTAAAATAAAAATTAAAAGTTGTTGTAAATATTTCACTCGAGTTTCCGTTTATAAAAAAATGGACAGGATAATTTCAAACTTAGATAAATATTAAAATTAATAATAAAAATTATATTATTCGAACTGATCCCGGGAAATTTTACCACCCGTTATTTTGCTATTCTTCAATTCTAAACATCGTGTAAAGGTAGCTTCACCATAAATTTTGTTCCCTTATCAAGGTTTGTTTCAAACGAAATATCCCCTCCTGCATCTTCAATTATTTTCTTTGTTATTGCTAGTCCCAATCCCATTCCACTAGATTTGGTAGTAAAATTAGGTTGAAAGAGGTTGCGTGTCATTTCAGGTGGAATCCCTGTTCCATTATCTTCGATCTCTATGATGGCATTAGAATTATTTTTCGAAACTCGTACAACTATAACTCCTTTCCTATCGGCCGGGATTGCTTGTGTAGCATTTTTAATCAAATTTACAAAAACTCTTGTTAAATATTCCTTGTCGGTGAAAACCCACACAGGTTTTGTTTCTTCATTCATCATTTTCACTGACACTCCCGGGGTTTCGCCAAACAAATCAACTACACTTGTAATTCTTTCTAAAACATCTACTTTCTCGTTTTTTGCAGTCGGCATCTTTGCAAAAGTTGAAAATTCATTGGCGATGGAAGAAAGATTATCTATTTGGTCTATAATTTTTTTTGTAAACTTGTCCAAGAATACTTCCCAATCACCACCTTGATTTTTCCAGGTCCTATTTAAATGTTGAACGCTAAGTTTCATGGGGGTAAGAGGGTTTTTAATTTCATGAGCGATTTGTTTCGCCATCTCCCTCCAGGCTGATTCGCGTTCTGATTTGGCCAATAACTCGGTACTTTTAGCTAGTTCATCCACTTTTTGGTTATACTCATTGACCAAGCTTCCTATTTCATCGTATCCCTTATACTCGATCTTTTCATTATTTTTTCCCAATTCTATTTCACTAATTTTTCTTTGGATCAACCGCAAAGGTTGGGAAAGTCGATTTGCAATGGTAAAAGCAATAACAAGGGTCAATAAAAAAAGTAAGACGTATATGTTTAATATCCCTGCCACCAAGGTGGAGATATCTTTCTTTAATTCATCCTGTCTTGTGAAATAAGGCACATTTAGGTATGCCAATAAGTTCCCGTCCCTGTTAAAAAAAGGTACATAAGCAGAAAGATAATTTAATTCACCTATTTTCTCCTCGTGTATAAAAACGGCCTTTTTTAAATAATCTAGCGCAATATAAGCATCTATATTCATCTTTTTACTCACCAACCCGTTTGAAAATATCTCTGACCTAGAGGTTGCGGTTAATTCTCCCGATCTATTATACATATTGATGTCTGTATAAAATACATTGGATAGTTTTATTAACAAATCATTTAGATTTTCATTTTCATATATTGCTCCACCAGGAATTAATGTATTTTCAAATTCTAACCTATGGGATAATTCAAGATAAATGGATTGTAACTTTTCATCAATGATCTCCAAGTGTTTTTGTTTATATTTTACAATGCTAAGAAAAATTGTCCCTCCCCCTATTATTGGTAAAGAAAGCATAAGAATTGAAACCATTGCACCTTGGATCTTTTTATTAAAATTCAGAAGAAATATCTTTTTATTGAATGGATTTCCTGCAAAAAAGATGATAACAAAACTAATCAAGCTGAAAAACAAAAAAATGTATGAAAAGGAAATAATTTTATCATACACGTTGATAATAGGCTTGCTCATGAGAAT
>CAZOSQ010000160.1:0-7573 GCA_964582245.1 uncultured Bacteroidales bacterium
CTGAAATTATTTCCTTATCAAAATATATATTTCACTACCTTGTCCCAAGGTGAAATAAAACCGGTTTTCCCCGGAAATAACTTTCCTTTAACCTCGGAGAAATTAAAATCTATAAAATCAACTATTTTATTGGTCTCGGGAATAGCCAATCCCAGGCTGTTTAAAAAACAAGCCAGGTTTATTTCACCCTTAATCAAGGAAATAAATTTTCCTGATCATCATGATTTTAATGAAAAGGATATAAAAAATATCCTTAAAGAATTCGATATAATTGCCAATGAACACAAGGTGATACTAACAACAGAGAAAGACGCTATGCGTTTTAAACATCTTAATTTACCGGTTCAAATAAAAGAAAACCTATATTACTTGCCCATAGAAATTAAGTTTCTAAAAGATGGGGAGAATAAATTTCAACAACAAATTTTGAACTATGTAAAACATGATAAAAAAGATAATGTTTTGGTATAACCCTATTTCCAAAAAAGCATGATTTACTGGCTGGGGGTTCAAACTGTAATGAATATTCCGGATTCAATTAAATAAAAACCTCAACTCATCCTTGAATATCCTTCCCGGGGTGTTTTTTCCTGCGGTGTGTTTTAAATAACTGAAAACTATGAAGATTTTCCTTTTACTGGCGAAAATTTTCTTGGTGCTATATGTTGCTGCCCAGGAAAAATTAAAATTAAATTATGATATCGTGGTAGCTAATAAAAAAATTGGAACGATAATGGCCAAAAAAATTGTTAAAGGTAAATTAATCCATTATAACGTTGTGACCGACATTCATACCTCATTCCTCTTAAAAGATATAATGGTACATTTTAACCTGGAGAATGTATATGAAGGAGAGAATTTAATATCGGGGAAAATTGTTCAAGTCAATAATGGTAAAAAAGAAGCTTCCAGTGAAATCATATACCAAGGAAATCATTACGTTGGATCTAATAATGAAGGTGAAAAGAAACTGATCTATAATAAAATCAATTATTCCATTGCCAAAAGTTATTTTTATGAACCTCGAACTGATTCGGTTTTTTCCGAGAGGTACTTGTATTATCTTAACATGGTAAAAATTGACCAAGATAAATATTATCTCAAAGTACCTGAAGGAACTTCAAGTTACTACTGGTATAAAAATGGAATTTGCAGCCAGATATTAATCAAACATTGGCTTACTGAAATAAAATTGGTATTAAAGAGCTGGAAATAAGTATTATTATTCTTCTTCCAAGGCTATTAGTTCAAAAGGAACATCCACCAAGGAAGAATAATCATCACCTGCTTCTTCCATATCTTCGTCATCTTCGGGGTAATACCATAACACTTTCACCGCTTTCCCTTTATCTTTGATATTCTTAATTCTTTCAAGAATTTGCAAGATCATTTTAGAAGACGCGGTATTAAAATACTCCATTTTGAAAACAAATTCGGAAGATTCGTTAGGGTTATTGGCATATTCATCCAGCCAAGAAAGGATGGGTTCGTAAAAATTTGATACATTCTCGGGTAAGGATTTACCAGCAATTTCAAATTTATTGTTCCCCTTATCAAGTATAACTTTCGGGGTATCACCTTTAGCCTCTATATTAATGATATCCATATTATTTTATTTAAAATTTTAATCTATTTTTTAATCTTGAAAATTAATGAAAATGGTTATTTCTACAAAATTAAAACACAGTTTTATCCAGGAAAAATCATTACCTACTATTTCCCAAGAGCTTCTGCTCCACCGGTGATTTCCAATATTTCCTTGGTAATAGTATCTTGCCTTGCCTTATTATAAGTCAACTTAAGGTCGTTAAGCATTTTGGTTGCATTATCTGTTGCCTGGTGCATGGCAGTCATCCTGGCCCCATGCTCAGCCGCATTTGAATCAAGCAATGCTTTATAAAATTGGATTTTCAAGGATTTGTATATTAATTCGTTGATGATAAATTCCTTGGAGGGTTCAAAAATATAATCATGTTTTTTTACCGGGCCCTTTCCTTCCTCTATCAAATTCACTGGTAAATAATCTTGAATGGTCGGAATTTGGGTGGCTGCATTTTTAAATTCATTGTACACGATGATTATCTTATCGTATACTTCATTCACGTATTTCTTTAAAAGTCCTTCGATTACTTCTTCAGCCTTTTCAAAAGTTAAACCATCAAGTAAATCGGGCTCGTAATTGGCAACTTTATATTTTTTCTTTTTCAAAAATTCATATCCCTTTTTCCCAATTGCAAAGAATTCTACTAGTTCTTCATCGCAAAGGTACTTGTAATCTCCAGTGATCAAGTCGTTAACCTTCCTATATAAATGCTGGTTAAAAGCTCCACAAAGCCCCTTGCTGGATGTAATCAAAACAATAAGTACTTTTTGAATTTCATCCCTCTCAACCGTGTAAATATTGGCTTCATCCGTAGATTCCAAACTACTGGAAACGAAACGGAATATTTCATACAATTTATTGGCATAGGGACGCATCCGGACAATAGAGGATTGTGACTTTTTAAATTTAGCAGCAGACACCATTTTCATGGCGCTGGTAATCTGCCGTGTAGAATGCACGGATGCAATCCTGTTTCTTATTTCTTTTAGGTTGGCCATGATTTCATCAAAAATTTATCTTTAAGCAACTACATAAGATAGTTACATTTTTATTTATTATATTTCTTGGAAATTTCATCGGCAACTTTTGCCAAGGTATTTTCCGCTTCATCATCCAGTTTACCTTCTTTTAGTTTTTTCATAATAGCAGGATATTTCAATTCCAAGAATTCCAAGAATTCCAGTTCAAACTCCTTTACCTTTTTGACAAGAACATTTCGAAGCAATCCCCTTGTACCGCAATAAATAATCGCAATTTGTTTTTCAACAGGTACTGGCGAATATTGTGGTTGTTTTAAAATTTCCACGTTCTTCGCACCTTTGTTTAACACGGCCAATGTCGAAGCATCCAAGTCGGATCCAAATTTAGCAAAAGCTTCAAGTTCCCTGTATCTTGCTTGGTCAGTACGCAAAGAACCGGCAATCTTTTTCATGGACTTGATTTGAGCATTACCCCCGACTCGTGATACAGAAATACCCGCGTTAATAGCGGGACGTATCCCCGAGTTAAATAAATTTGCTTCTAGAAAAATCTGTCCATCGGTAATGGAAATCACGTTGGTAGGTATATAGGCCGAAACATCCCCTGCCTGGGTTTCAATAATCGGCAAAGCAGTCAATGACCCGCCCCCCTTTACCAAGGGTTTTAATGGTTGTGGCAAGTCATTCATTTGAGCAGCTATTTCATCAGAGTTAATGATTTTAGCAGCACGTTCCAATAAGCGTGAGTGGAGGTAAAACACGTCACCCGGGTAAGCTTCACGTCCGGGTGGTCTTCTTAATAACAATGACACTTCCCGGTATGAAACAGCCTGTTTAGAAAGATCATCATATACAATCAAAGCATGCCTACCGGTATCTCGAAAAAACTCTCCAATGGCGCACCCGGCAAATGGCGCAAAATATTGTAAAGCTGCTGGATCGGAAGCAGTTGCAGAAATAATGACCGTGTAAGGCATTGCCCCATGGTTTTCCAGCACCCTGGCAATGTTTGCAACGGTAGATCCTTTTTGCCCGACAGCCACGTAAATACAATATACCGGTTCGCCCCTTTCGAAATTTTCTCTTTGATTTATAATAGTATCAATGGCAATGGCAGTTTTCCCTGTTTGCCTATCTCCGATAATTAATTCTCTTTGTCCGCGGCCGATAGGAATCATCGCATCAATGGCTTTAATACCTGTTTGTAATGGTTCATTCACGGGTTGACGATAAATTACACCGGGAGCTTTTCTCTCCAGCGGTAATTCTATCTTCTCTCCTTTCAAGGGGCCTTTACCATCTATAGGATCCCCCAGCGTGTTAATAATTCTTCCCAGGACTCCCTCGCCAACAGAAATTGAAGCAATATTACCTGTTCTTTTAACAGTGGCACCCTCTTTTACAGATTCATTGATACCCAGGATCACTGCACCCACGTTATCTTCTTCTAGGTTAAGTACAATTCCTTTCACGCCGCTGTCAAATTCTATTAACTCATTGGCACGCACATTATTAAGGCCATGTATAAGGGCAATCCCGTCACCCACCTGGAGGACAGTTCCAACTTCTTCCAGTTCTACGTAGGATTTAATTTCTTCTAATTGTTTCCTTAATAAACTGGAAACTTCAGCAGGTTTAATATTAGCCATTTTTATATGATTTTATCTTTTTTGTCCATTCTTACTCATCATCCACCACGAAATTCATAAGTCCTTCCTTAATGACTTTAAGCCTTGTAGCCAGGCTGCCATCAAATTGTTCATTTTCAACCCTTAATACAAATCCACCCAAGATCCTATTATCTTGTTTTTCATGCATGTCCACTTTACAATGGAAAGCATCTTCGACGAGCTTGATCATCTTCTTTTTGGCAGATTCAGGCAAAGGTATGATGCTAGTTAGTACGGCAGTTTTGATGTTCTCAAATTCTTTATATTGTCTTTCAAACCTCCTGGCAATGGGTATCAAAAATTTTTCCCTCCCGTTTTTCAATAATAATTCGAAAAAATTTAGGGTGATAGTCCCAAATTGTTTGGAGAAAACTTCAAATATAATTTCTTTTTTCTTGGAAGGTCTAATTACAGGCGTGTTTAATAAAGAAGAAAACTCCGGCACATTTTGATACAGATCCAAAATATTAAGCATATCCCCGCGCACTTGCTCCACTATATTTTTATCGCGTGCGAAAACAAACAAAGCTTTTGCATACCGGGCCGCTATAATTCCTTCATTCATTTTAGCTGAGTTTTACGTTTTTTAGCATTTCATCGACAATGCGTTCTTGTTGTTTTTTATCTTTCAACTGTTCTTTAATTACCTTTTCAGTAATATCTATTGAAAGGTTTACAAGATGTTCCTTAATTTCAATAATTGCAGCCATTTTTTCATTTTCTATGGCAGATTTGGCAGCTTCAATTATTTTATGAGCTTCCTCGGAAGCTTTATCCTTGGCCTCGTTGATAAGCCTTGTTTTTATTTCCTTCGCTTCTGAAATAATGCTATCCCTTTCCTGTATGGCTGCTTCAATAATTTGCTTATTCTCCACCTTCATTTTTTCCATATCTTTCCGGGCTTTTTCGGCGGCATTCAATGCATTATCAATGGTCTTTTCCCGCTCCCTGATAGCCCCTAGAATGGGTGTCCATGCAGTTTTTTTAAGAATTAAAAGAACAATAGAAAAAGAAACAACCATCCAAAAAATTAATCCCAACCCTGGTTTTATCAATTCCATAGTGACAATATTTTATCCCGGATTTCCAGGAATTTATTACTTAAGTTTCTTTAAATGGTAAAATTCCATCGCGGGGCCAATCGCCTCGCGATGGAATAATTTGTTAATCTGTTGCCAGTACCGCAAGTAAGCAAACTACCACCGCGAAAAGGGATACACCTTCAATAAGTGCAGCGGAGATAATCATGCCGGTACGAATATCACCGGCAGCCTCAGGCTGGCGGGCAATACTCTCCATGGCACTGCCACCAATGCGACCAATGCCAACTGCAGCACCGATCGCCGCGATTGCAGCACCGATCGCTCCACCTATCTTGCTAAGTGAAACAGCTTGTAATACAACTAGTAAAGTTACCATAATGATTTAAGTTTAAAATATTAATGATGGCCCTCGGCAACTGCATCATTAAAATACAATGCCGAAAGCATGGTAAAAACATATGCTTGAATCAATGCCACGAGCAATTCCAAGAACGTCATGAAAATGGTGAAAGGTATAACTAAAAGGCCCGATGCTAAACCTACGGCGGGATCCATTTCACCGAAAATAAACAACATGGCAAAAAAGGATAAAACAATGATATGACCTGCTGTTATATTTGCAAACAGACGTATTAAAAGTGTGATGGGGCGAATTAACATTCCTAAAAATTCGATGGCAGGCATCAAGGGAACAGGGTATTTTAACCACCAGGGTACCCCCGGGGTATTAAAAATATGCTCCCAATAATATTTCGTGCCACTAAAGGTGGTTATAATAAACGTGAAAAATGCCAATGTTAAGGTGACTGCTATATTACCGGTAAGATTTGCCCCACCGGGAGGTACGGGTATAAGCCCCAACATGTTGTTAAACCAGATAAAAAAGAAAAGAGTCAACAGGTATGGCATGAATTTAACGTGTTTTTCTCCCAGGCAAGGAATAGCAATTTCGTTACGGATGAAAAGAATAATAGGCTCGAGAATGGATTGTTTGCCCCTGGGTGCTGAATTAGGATTTCTTTTATATCTATTGGCAATGGATATAAACAACCACAAAATGAATAAACTACTGACAAAAATAGCCACCACATTTTTCGTGATAGAAAAATCAATTGGTTTATAGACAGTACCATCGGGTAAAGTTTCAATAATCTGACCGGAATATTCACCATGATGAGGTAGTTCAAAGTTTTGGTATTGATGTCCGTGCTTTAACTTGGAGGACATAAAAAAATGAAACCCGCTATACTTACTATAAAGGATAACGGGCAAGGGTATATAAATTTCCGTGTGGTTATAACTTAAAATATGCCACTCGTGGTTGTCTATTATATGATGAAAAATAAAGTTTTTGGGATCAAAACCTTCCTTGTCAATAGCATGCTCATCTTCTTCAAGATGTTCACCGGAAGCATGATCACCAGGTTGTGATACTGCATGAACTTCAGCTTCATTTCCTGCATGTCCTGTCCCTTCTCCTTTTTCATGGGGTTGAACCCAAGCCAAGGCAGAGTACACCAAGAAACCAACCACAACAATTAATATGGATAATTTTTTAAATACCTTCACGAGATGCTTTCATTTTTGAAAATTGGGTTTAAATGTAATAAAAAAAGAATCTTTTTTTCTATCCTTGCTTAAGTTTTTTTATAACTTTTAACAATGAAAAAATTTCAAAAAAAGTATATGAAACATACAAGGATAAGAAAATGAGGGTGAAAACCATCACATTTTCCCGGTTATGAAAAATATATACAGTAAAAAAAGTAAGATAAATCAATAGTTTGGCTGTAAATCCTGCCAAAAACACGTGGTTAAAATTCTTTACCTTGTAGTAAAGAAAATAAAGTTGAAGATAATGAAACCCAAGGGTAACTATAAAAAAAATACCTATTAACCAAGGTAGAATTGGCAAGAAAATAAAAGACATCACGGTCTTGTATAAAATTAAACCTACCAAAAAGATCCCGACCGTAAGCAGGGTTTCACCCAGTAAAAAGTTTAAAAATGTTTTCTTCATCATCATTTGTTTTATTAAAAATTCCCATGCTAATTTTCGGTGGACCTTTTTAAAAATGTTTTATGGATTTTTTACAATTATGTTTCATGCAAAATCAATTATTTTTTAATAACCACAAATTAAAGGAAAAATTTGTTAAAGATAGTATAGAGTTAAGTATTATTATTTTTTAAAAGAGGATGATTCATGATTACTGATTATTACCATTATGTTATTATCAATAGCCCGTAAAAGATGATTAAATCATTGTATACCTG
>CAZOSQ010000161.1:0-598 GCA_964582245.1 uncultured Bacteroidales bacterium
GAAATTCACGAATAACTCATTAGTATAAATAGTATTGCTAAAATTCCCGGCCCTGTCTACTAAGTAAAACTCGTATTTAAAAGTGTCTTCAATCGTATGAAAATAATAAATCTCAACGATTATTTCCCCATTAAGTACTTTATTCTGCCCTAACGCTTCCAATCGAGGAACTTTATAATTGTTGGAAGGATAATTCTGATCATTTTCCACCTTAATAAATTCACCATTTACTTTATTGTACGGGGTTAAAAAAAGATTTGAATTGTGACCGTTTATGGTAGTTGTGTCATCCTCGGACATGCCAATATCACCATCCCCATCAGTAAAGAAAAAGCTTAATTCACCTTTTACCAGGCGATTTCCTAAACTATCATAAGTTTCTTTTAAAGTGAAACTGTTGAATTCGATTTCAGGTATTTCTGAATACTGCTCAATCTTTTCACAAGCTAAATTGAAAGTCAAGATAAATATTAAGCATATAAGAATTTTTGTTTTTTTCATTCTTCTCATGATTCTTTTCCCTGGTATAGTCAAAGATAAAATTAATGCATCATAATTTTATTTTTTACCTATTTTTTCCTGGGAAAAATTTGAATTT